>CAYMWZ010000035.1:0-15729 GCA_964394385.1 uncultured Nitrospinaceae bacterium
GGCGAGGTCCCCGCCCAGGCTTTGGCCGAGATCAAAGCCAAGGCCGCCTTCGATCCCGAGCGGATCCGCGAGATCGAGCGGACCGTCAAGCACGACGTGATCGCCTTCCTCACGAACCTAGCCGAGCACGTGGGGCCTTCGTCCCGCTTCATCCACCTGGGGCTCACGAGCAGCGACGTCCTCGACACGGCCCTCGCCCTCCAGCTCGTGGCGGCGGCGGACTTGATCCTGGACGACCTGGCCCGGCTGCGGGCCACCCTGCGCCGCCGCGCCTTCGAGCACCGGCGCACCCTGATCGCGGGCCGCACCCACGGGATGCACGCCGAGCCCACCACCCTGGGCCTGAAGATCGCCCTCTGGCACGGCGAGTTCGGCCGGGCCGAGGAGCGGATGCGAAGGGCGCGGGAGGCCGTGCGCGTGGGGAAGATCTCGGGGGCGGTGGGGGCGTGCGCCCACATCCCGCCCGAGGCGGAGGAGGCCATCTGCAAAAAGCTCGGGCTTGAGGCCGAGCCCGTGAGCAGCCAGGTGGTCCAGCGCGATCGCCACGCCGAGTACCTCCTGGCGCTCGCCCTCATCGCGGCGAGCGTGGCGCGCGTCGCGACCGAGGTGCGCCACCTCCAGCGCAGCGAGGTGGGGGAGGCCGAGGAGTATTTCAGCCCGGACCAGAAGGGAAGCTCGTCCATGCCCCACAAGAGGAACCCGGTGGTCTCCGAGCAGCTTTGCGGCTTGGCGCGCGTCGTGCAAGGCAACGCCACCGCCGCCCTCCAAAACGTGCCGCTGTGGCACGAGCGCGACATCAGCCACTCCTCGGTCGAGCGCGTCATCCTGCCAGACAGCACCATTCTCGCCGACTACATGCTGGTCAAGCTCGAGGAGCTGATGGACCGCTGGGTCATCTATCCCGAGCGCATGCGGGAGAACCTCGAGCGCTCCCGCGGGCTTCTCCTGAGCGAGCACGTCATGCTCGCCCTCATCCGAAAGGGGCTCACCCGCGAGGAAGCCTACGCGAGGGTGCAGGGCCCGGCCATGGAGGTGTGGGCGAAGGGGGGCGACTTCCAGGAGCGGCTCGCCGCCGACCCCGCGGTGGGCGGTTTCCTCGGGAGAAAGGAGCTCGCCCGCTGTTTTGACCTGGAGGCGCATTTGAAGAACCTGGACGCCCTCTTCGCCCGGGCGTTCGGGCCGGGGGCCGGCTGACCCTGGGGCGCCTCCTTGTGGTAGGATGACGCTTCACGGGGGCCTTCTGCCGGGCCGCTCCTCCGTCCCGCCCGCTCGTCACGGGATTGTTCCCACCGCAGGAAACAGGACGCCGGCGCAGCCGCCGGAGGGAGAGAGTCTCATGGAACGCCGAGGCAAAATCTACGAAGGCAAGGCCAAAATCGTCTACGAGACCGACGACCCCGCCCTCCTCATCCAATATTTCAAGGACGACGCCACGGCGTTCAACGCCAAGAAGCGGGGGACCATCGAGTCGAAAGGGATATTTAACAACCGGATCTCCTCGCGCCTTTTCCAGGAGGTGGAGGCCCGGGGGGTGCCCACCCACTTCGCCCGGACGCTCTCGGACCGGGAGATGCTCATCAAGCGCCTGGAGATCATCCGGGTGGAGGTCGTCCTCCGCAACATCGTGGCCGGAAGTCTCGCCAAGCGGATGGGTGTCGAGGAGGGCCGCCGCCTCCCCCACACCATCATCGACCTCCACCTGAAGGAGGATTCCCTGGACGACCCCCTCATCAACGAGGACACGATCTCGGCCTTTGGCATGGCCTCGCGCGAGGAGCTCGCCCAGATGCGCGGCTACGCCCTTAAGGTGAACGGCATCCTCACGGAGTTCTTCGGGGCACGAAACATCGACCTGGTAGACTTCAAGCTCGAGTTCGGGCGCTGCCCCGCCGAGGGGGGGAGGATCCTCCTCGGGGACGAGATCACCCCCGACGGCTGCCGCCTTTGGGAGAAGGGCACCGGCCGGAAGCTCGACAAGGACCGCTTCCGGCGCGACCTGGGGAGCGTCGAGGCAGCCTACGCCGAGGTGGAGCGGCTCGTCACCCGCTAGGGGGTCGCGCTTTTCCCTCCCGCCCGGAGGTGAAGATGGCCAAGGCCCTCATCTACGTAACCTACAAACGGGGCGTGCTGGACCCCCAGGGGGAGGCCGTCCGGGGCGCACTCGCCTCCTTGGGGTTTGAGGGCGTGCGCGGCGCCCGCGTGGGGAAATACATCGAGCTCGAGCTGGCCAACGGCCGCGCCGAGGACCAGCGGGCGCAGGTGGAGAAAATGTGCCGAGAGCTGCTCGCCAACCCGGTGATCGAAGACTACCGCATCGAGTTTCCCGGAGAGGATGCCCCCCCGCCCGGATCGGGTGCGTGATGCGCTTCGCCGTCCTCGTCTTTCCCGGCTCCAACTGCGACCACGACTGCTACCACGCGGTCAAGCACGTCCTGGGCGCCCCGGCGGAGTTCGTCTGGCACAAAGATAAGAGCCTGGGAGACGCCGAGGCGGTGATCCTGCCCGGGGGGTTCAGCTACGGCGACTACCTCCGCGCGGGGGCCATCGCGCGCTTCTCCCCCGTCATGGAAGCTGTCAGGAAGCACGCCGCCCGGGGCCGCCCCGTCATCGGAATCTGCAACGGCTTCCAGATCCTGACCGAGGCCGGCCTCCTGCCGGGCGCGCTCAGGCGGAACGCCTCGCTCCGCTTCATCTGCGAAGACGTCTGGCTGCGCTGCGAGACCTCGCGGACCCCCTTCACCCGGGGGATCCCCCCCGGGGACCGCCTCCGGATGCCCATCGCCCACGGCGAGGGCAACTACTTCTGCGCGCCGGAGGTTCTGGCGGAGCTCGAGGAAAACGAGCAGATCGCCTTCCGCTACTGCGATCCTGAGGGCCAATCGACGGCCGAGGCCAACCCCAACGGCTCGACCGCCCACATCGCCGGGGTGTGCAACCGGGAGGGGAACGTCCTGGGCCTCATGCCCCATCCGGAACGCTCCTGCGAGCAGGACCTGGGGAGCGAGGACGGTCTGCGCCTCTTCGCCTCCGCCCTCGAGGCGGTGGCCCGATGAGCCCTCCCACGGCGGCCCTCGCCGCCGACCTCGCCCTCGAGCACGGCCTCACCGAGGCCGAGTGGAAGCGGATCCTCAAGCTGCTGGGGCGGGAGCCCAATTTGACCGAGCTGGGAATCTTCTCGGCCATGTGGAACGAGCACTGCTCCTACAAGAGCAGCCGGATCCACCTCAAAAAATTCCCCGCCGAGGGGCCCCACGTCCTCCAGGGGCCCGGCGAGAACGCGGGGGTGGTCGATGTGGGAGAGGGCATGGCCGTCGCCTTCAAGATGGAGAGCCACAACCACCCCTCCTTCATCGAGCCCTATCAGGGCGCGGCCACGGGGGTGGGCGGCATCCTCCGGGACGTCTTCACCATGGGGGCCCGGCCGGTAGCCCTCCTGGACAGCCTGCGCTTCGGCTCACCCGGGAACGACCGCACCGCCTACCTCGCCAACGGCGTCGTCTCCGGAATCGCCGGCTACGGCAACTGCGTAGGCGTGCCCACGGTGGGGGGGGAGACCTACTTCCACCCTTGTTACAACGGCAACATTCTCGTGAACGTGATGTGCGTCGGCACCTTAAGGGCCGACGCCATCTTCCGCGGCAAGGCGGCGGGCGCGGGCAACCCCGTGATCTACGTCGGCGCTCCAACAGGGCGGGACGGCATCCACGGCGCCTCGATGGCTTCGGCCGGCTTCGACGAGATGGCGCTCGAGAAGCGCCCGACCGTCCAGGTGGGAGACCCCTTCAGGGAAAAACTTCTCCTCGAGGCGTGCCTTGAGCTGATGAAGAGCGGGGCCGTCGTCGGGATCCAGGACATGGGGGCCGCGGGCCTCACCTCCTCCTCGGTCGAGATGGCCGGCCGGGCGGGGACGGGAATCGTACTCAGGCTCGACGCCGTCCCCCGCCGGGAGGAGGGGATGACGCCTTATGAGCTGATGCTCTCCGAGAGCCAGGAGCGGATGCTCCTCGTGGCCCGGCGGGGGCGGGAGGCCGAGGTCCGGGAGATTTTCGAACGATGGGATCTGCCCGCCGCGGTCGTGGGCGAGGTGACCCGGGACGGGAGGCTGCGGGTGGAGGCCGAGGGCGCGCGCGTGGCGGACCTCCCCGTGCGGGCCCTCACCGAGGAGGCTCCGCTCTACGAACGGCCCCTCCGCCCTGAGCGGGGCCTTCCGGCCACCGACCCGCTCGAAACCCTGCCGGAGGAGAAGGATCTGGGCCCTGCCCTCCTCGCCCTTCTCTCCCATCCCGGCCAGGGGGGAAAAAAACCCATCTGGCGGCAGTACGACTACATGGTGCGGACCAACACCCTGACCCCTCCGGGGGGGGACGCGGCCCTCTTGCGGCTCAAGGGCACCCCGAAGGCTCTCGCCCTCACCACGGACGGAAACGCCCGCTACTGTATGCTCGATCCCTTCGCGGGGGGAATGCTCGCCGTGGCCGAGGCCGCCCGCAACCTGAGCTGCGCCGGAGCCCTCCCCCTCGCCATGACCAACTGCCTGAACTTCGGCAACCCCGAGCGGCCCGCCGTGATGGCCCAATTCTCTGCGGCCATCGAGGGGATGGCCGAGGCCTGCCGGGCCCTCGGGGTGCCTGTCGTCAGCGGAAACGTGAGCTTCTATAATGAGACCCAGGGGGTGGACATTTATCCAACCCCCATCGTGGGGATGGTGGGGCTCCTGGAGGACGCCCGGAGGCGGGCAGGGCACGGCTTTCTGCGGGAAGGGGACCTCATCGCCCTGCTTCACCCGGCGGTGGAGGCGCCCTTGACCGAGGCAGGAGCCCACGAGTACGTATGGGTCCGCGCGGGACGGGAGGGAGGCTACCCCCCGGACATCTCGCTCCCGGCCGAGGCGGCGGTCCAGGGGTTCTGCCGGGAGGCGGTGCGGGAGGGGCTCCTCCGCTCCGCCCACGACCTCTCGGATGGGGGCCTCGGGCTCGCCCTGGCCGAAGCCTGCCTGGCCTTCCCTCAGGCCAGCCTGGGGGCTGAGGTGAGGCTCCCCGAGGGGCGCGGGAGGCCCGAGGGTATGCTCTTCGGGGAGGCGGCCTCCCGGATACTCGTCTCGGCGGCTCCCGACGCGGCAGGCCCGCTCCAAGAAAGAGCCGAGGGGCGGGGAGTGGGCGTGACCGAGATCGGGCGCGTGGGGGGAGGCCGACTCCGGATCGCGGCGCCGGATGGGCTTCTCCTCGTGGACCTCCCGATGCGCGACCTCAAGGCCGCATGGTCTGGCGCCTTGGCGGAGATTTTTTAGATGCCTCTTTCGGACGATCGGCCCCGCGAGGAGTGCGCCGTATTCGGAATCTACGGCCACCCCGAGGCGGCGAACATGACCTACCTCGGCCTCTATGCTCTCCAGCACCGGGGCCAGGAGAGCTCCGGCATCGTGGTCTCCGACGGGCAGCGGGTGCACAGCGAGGTGGGCATGGGCCTGGTGGCCGACATCTTCGACGAGTCGCGCCTCGATAAGCTGCAGGGCCGCATCGCGATCGGGCACAACCGCTACTCCACTGCGGGGCAATCCCACATCTCCAACGCCCAGCCCTTCCTCGTCACCTGCTCCCGGGGCGTCATCGCCCTGGGCCACAACGGCAACCTCGTCAACGCGGCCTATCTCAGGCGGGAGCTCGAGGCGACCGGCTCCATCTTCCGGAGCACCACCGACAGCGAAGTCATCCTCCACCTCATCGCCCGCTCCCTGGAGGAGGAGACCGAGTTCGCCATCATAGACGCCCTAAACCGCCTCGAGGGCGCCTTCACCCTCGTCATGATGACGCGCGACAAGCTCATCGGGGTGCGTGACCCGCGGGGTTTCCGGCCCCTCGTCCTCGGCCAAATGGAAACCGCAAACGGCCAGCCCGCATGGGTGCTGGCGAGCGAAACTTGCGCCCTCGATCTCATCGAGGCTTCCTTCGTGCGCGAGATCGCCTGCGGAGAGATGGTCGTCATCGACGAGGAGGGCCTCCACAGCATCTTCCCGTTCCAGCCCACCCCGCCCCGCCAGTGCATCTTCGAGTTCATCTACTTTGCGCGGCCGGACAGCTTCATCTTCGGAGAAAACGTCTACACCATCCGCAGGCAACTGGGGGTCGAGCTCGCCCGCGAGAGCCCCGTGGAAGCCGACATGGTCATCCCCGTGCCGGACTCCGGTCTCGCGGCGGCCCTGGGCTACTCGGACGAGTCGGGCCTGCCCCTCGATTGGGGGCTCGTGCGCAACCACTACGTGGGCCGGACCTTCATCGAGCCCCAGCAATCCATCCGCCACTTTGGCGTCAAGGTCAAGCTAAACCCCATGAGGGCATACCTCGAAGGGAAGCGCGTCATCGTGGTGGACGATTCGATCGTGCGCGGAACCACGAGCCGCAAGATCGTCGAAATGATCCGCCGCGCGGGGGCCGCCGAGGTGCACATGCGGATCAGCTCGCCCCCCATCACGCATCCTTGCTTCTTCGGGATCGACATGCCCACCCGCGAAGAGTTGATCGCCTCCTCGAACACCGTCGAGGAAACCCGCCGCTTCCTCAGCGCCGACAGCCTTGCGTACCTCTCGCTGGAGGCCCTGCTGCGCTGCGTCCATCCGAGGGGCGGGGAATATTGCAACGCTTGTTTCTCGGGCAACTACCCCATCGCCGTCCACAAGGTCGAACCCCAGCTCTCCCTCTTTAACGAGCTGAGGGCGAGCGAACACCGCGCCTGAGCCGCTCCCCTCCCCGCGAATGGGAATTGACCTCACCGAGGGGAAGCTGGTATGATTTGCCCGCTTTGATTGGCTTTTTCGCCCGAACTTTAGCGGTTTTCCATCTGAGCCAAAACTGGAGTGTCATGCCGCCAAGCGTGAGGGGGGGAGCCTTTGCCGCTTTTTGCCTGGCCGCCGCGGGCTGTGCGGCAGTGGTTTCCCCCGAAGGCTTAAATCGACCGGAGAACCAAGGTCCCCGGTCCGCTTCGTTCGCCGCGGCGCCATCCTCCCCCTCGTCCAATGGACTCGGCTCGGGGCCGCCCCCGCCTGCGTCCGGGGCGGTGGCCTCCGGCAACCAGGCCAGCCCCACCGCCCCCTCCCAAGCCCTTCCCGAAGCGGCCGTCCCCCCGAAGACCCTCGAAGAATCCCCTTCCTCCCCCCACGATCTCACCCTCCCGGTCCCCGAGATCGAGGCCGATGAGTCCCTCCGGCGGCCTGCTGTGCCCTTTCCCCCGGGCGAGCCCCCGAGCGGCTTTGTCTACGACATCCCTCTGGTCCGGAACGCATTCGTCGAACACTGGATCGAATATTTCACGGGGCCCGGGCGCGACCTTTTCGCCCAATGGCTGCGCCGAAGCGGGCGATACGTCGGGCCTTGGCGCCAGATTTTGAAAGAGCACGGCCTGCCGGAGGATTTGGTGTACCTGGCGCTGATCGAAAGCGGCTTCAGCCTCCGCGCCCGCTCGCGGGCGGGAGCCGTCGGTCCTTGGCAATTCATGGAGGCTACGGCGCGCCGGATTGGCCTCCGCGTGGACCGTTATCTTGACGAACGCCGCGATCCCATCAAGTCCACGCGCGCGGCCGCTTCCTATCTATCGAGGCTCTACGAAGAGTTCGGCGACTGGCACCTGGCGCTGGCGGCCTACAACGCGGGCGAGCGCCGGGTCCGGAGCGCCATCCAGGCCTCCGGAAAGAAGGGCTACTGGGCGATCGCCCGCACAAATCATCTGCCCAATGAGACGAGAAATTATGTGGCAAAGTTTCTTGCCGGGATGATCATCGCCAAACACCCTGAGGTGTTCGGTTTCGTGGGGATTGAATACGAAAAACCCCTGCGTTTCGAAGTCGTTTCCTTGCCGAAGGGCATGTCCCTCAAGGCCGCATCTGGCCTCTCGGGAACCCCCCTGGCGGAGCTCGCGGAGCTGAACCCCGAGCTGCGCCTGAGCGTCACGCCGCCGATGTCCGGCCATCAGCTCCGCGTTCCACCGGAGAGGGCGCAAGCTTTCCGGGAACGGCTGGCCCAGGCCCCGGAGAAACCCTATACCACTCCTGCCTCCGGCCAATACCAGATTCAACCGGGAGACTCCTTCGGCGCCATCGCTGAGCGCTTCGGAATGCCCATCCAGACCCTCGTCGAACTGAACGCCCATCTTGACCCTCGCCGCCTCCAGGTGGGGACTTCGATCCGCCTCCCCGGCCCCCCGAGCGAACAGCCCCAGCAGGCGGCCACCGAAGCCTCCGAGGCAGAGGCCCCCTCCCACCACATCGTAGGCCCCGGGGAGAGCGTGTGGACTATCGCGCGCAGCTATGGCGTCTCCCCCGACGACATCCTCCGCCTGAACAGCCTCTCCTCCACCGCGGTCATCTACCCCGGCGATCGCCTCCGCATCCGGCGCTGAGCCCCTCCCCGACGCGCGCCGAGCAGAATACACAAGGGCCTGGCAGCGGTTAGAGAGCGGCAATCCCGCTTTCTTGACACCCCGCGGGGTGCTCTCTTAAGATGCGGCTGAGATGCAAAGGCCGCCGTGCACGCGCTCTTCCACTTTTCCCCTCACTGACCATTGCGGGTGACGCGTACCGACATGACCAACCGGACGGGCAACACGACGCGCGCCACTGCCGCCCTTCTCGCGGCAGTCTCTCTCCTCTTGGGAGGCTGCGTCGTGCGCCCCAAGGAGCAGGCTTCACCGGGAGAGCTCCTCATCCTCGGTCAGGAGGATCTCAAGGCCGAGCGGTTTGAGAGCGCCCGCCAGGCCTTCCAGCGCCTTTTGCGCGAATACCCCGACAGCAAGCATCGGCGAGATGCCCTGCTGAACCTGGCGGACTCCTACTACAAGGCAGAGGAGTATATTGAGGCCAGGGTGCAATACTCCGAATACGTCCAACTCTACCCCGTGAGCCCGCAGACGGCAAAGGCCTATTATTTCCTGGGGATGTCGGACTTCAACCGCATCCTGGCATACGATCAGGACCAAGCCACCACGCGGGATGCGCTCAAGAGCTTCGAAGAACTCACCAAGCGCTTCCCCAGATCCACCTATGCGCCCCAGGCCAAGGAGAAAATCGAAGTCCTGAGAGAGCTCGTTGCGAAACACGAGCTTTTTATCGCGCGCTTTTACATGGCCAAGGGCAAGCGCGTCTCGGCCATTCCCCGCTTTCTCGAAGTCGTGAAAAACTACCGCGACCAGCCCGAGGTCAGGGCCGAGGCGATGTACCACCTCGCGGAGAGTTACCGCCTCGAAGAGAGTTACAAAAAAGCGGGACAAGCCTATCGAAACCTCATCACCGACTATCCGGCGAGCCGCTTCTCCCAGGAGGCCTACCGGCGCCTTCTCGATCTGTCGGGCCAAAAATAAAAAGGGGCCTCCCGGCCAGATCCCGCCCCTCCGGTGGCAGCAGGCACCAGCGCAAGGACGAGATAGAGACGATGGCCAAAAAAAAATCCTCCCCGAAGCAAGGACCCCGGAACGCTCGGGACAAACCATCGAAGCGGCTCCCGGCCGCTGAGCCCGAGCATCGCCCGGAGGAGGAAGCGAAGGAGAGGCCAGAGCCTTTCCTGGAAGAGATGGAATCCGAATCCCCCCCTCCCTCCTACACCGAGGACACCCTTGCCATCTACTTGCGGGAGATCGGCCAGTATCCCATCCTGAGTCGCGAGGGGGAGCACGAACTCGCCGTCCGGGCCAAAGCCGGCGACGTGGAGGCCTTCAACAAACTCGTGCGCTCGAACCTCAGGTACGTCGTCAGCGTCGCCAACCGCTACAAGGGCTTCGGCCTCTCCCTCCAAGACCTCATCAACGAGGGGAACATCGGCCTCATCCACGCCATCCGCCGCTTCGACCCCGACCGGGGGGTGAAGCTGATCACCTATGCCGTTTGGTGGATTCGCCAGAGCATCATGCACGCCATCGCCGATCACACCGGCACCGTGCGGCTTCCCATCAAACAGGCGGGCTTGGTCCACAAGATCAGCATGACCTACCAAAGGCTCCGCCAGGAACTGGACCGGGAGCCCGCCACCGAGGAACTCGCCGCCCACCTCGAAATGAAGGTGGAGGACATCGAGAACATCATGCGCGTACACCGGGGCTACCTCTCCCTCGACGCGCCCATCACTGGGAGCGAGGAGACGAGCTATCTCGACCTCCTGGAGGCGAAGGACATCGTCTCCGCCGAGGAGAACCTCTTCCAGCACTCCCTCGAGGATGAGATCGAGGACCTGCTCCAGGGGCTCGACCCCCGCGAGCGGGAGATCATCCGCATGCGCTTCGGCTTCGACGGAGACCCGATGACGCTCGAGGAGATTGGGCAAAAGATCGGTCTCTCCCGCGAGCGGATCCGCCAGATCGAGAAAAAGATCATCCGCCGCTTCCGGGCGCGCGCGAAAAACAAAACGCTGCTCGACTACCTGAGATAGCCATGTCCTCCCGAGAGCGAGGCGACGCGGCGGTTCCGGCCGGCCAAGCCGGCCCCCCTCCCGCGGGTTGGCGGGAGGCCACCGCGCGCCTTATCGCGAGTGGCGGGGGAAAACGGCTCACCCTGGCGAATCGCCTCACCCTGGCCCGGATCCTGATGATCCCCATCCTCGTCCTCTTCCTCGTTCAAGGCTCGCCCTTCGCCCGCCGAATCGCCGCCGTGCTCTTCGTCTTGGCCGCCTTCACCGACTGGCTGGACGGCCACCTGGCCCGCGCACGGGGCCAGGTCACCCCATTGGGCGAGATTCTCGACCCGGTGGCGGATAAGCTCCTGATGCTCGCCGCCTTGCTTCCCCTGGTCGCGCTGGGCAAGGTGGATTCCTGGGTGGTGGGGATCATCCTGGGCCGCGAGTTCCTGGTAACCGCCCTGCGCGCTGTTGCCCTTCGGCAGGGTCTGGTGGTGGCGGCCACCCGGCTGGGCAAGACGAAAATGGGACTCGAAGTGGCGGCCATCCTTCTCCTGATCCTGGACCTGTTCCCCCCTCTGGGGAGCATCCTCATCTGGTCAGCCATGATCGTCGCCGTCATATCGGGAGCGGATTATTTCCGCCAGGTCGTTCGGGAGCTCGCTTGAGCGCATCCGCCGCCCTGGCCTTCTTCATTGCGGGCCTGATCGGCTCGGTCCCCTTCGGCCTCATCGTGACCAAGTGCCTCGGCACCGTCGACCCGCGCCGTGCAGGCAGCGGCAACATCGGCGCGACCAACGTCCTGCGCACGAGCGGATGGGGACCCGGCCTTCTCACCCTGGCGGGGGATGTGTTCAAAGGGGCTCTCGCCGTAAGCGCGGCCCCCGTCCTCGCGGCCGGAGGCTCTGCGCCGGAGCCCGCTCTCCAGGTCACCGCCGCGCTGGGGGCCGTCCTGGGCCACATTTTCTCCCCCTTCTCGAACTTCCGGGGGGGCAAGGGCGTGGCCACCGGCCTGGGCATCTTCGCCCTGCTGATGCCGGGCCCGGCGGCGTGGGCGGCCTTGGTTTTCCTGGGGGCCCTCCTCGGGACGCGCTACGTCTCGGTGGGTTCCATCCTGGGTGCTGCCACGGTGCCCCTGGCGGCATTCCTTTCGGGATATTCCCAGGAAGCCACGGCCACGGCGGCCCTGATCGCTGCCCTGATCATTTGGCGGCACACCGACAACATCCGCCGCCTCCTGCGGGGAAAGGAACATCGCCTGGGCCAGAAGGAAAACGGCTAGGGCTCCCACGGGCCTCGCTTGAAGGAGCAAGGATGGTCACGGGTTGCGCGCCGTTTTTCCTTCTAGGCCTTGCGGGGGTGGCCCTGGGAAGCTGGTTTTTCGGAACCCACGGCGCGGCCCGGTTCACCGGCTTGGGGGCCTTGGTCCTCTTCGTCCTCTACTTCGCGCTACTCAACTGGACGGCGCAGTCCCGCCTCGAAAGCCGGGCGAAGGAGAATGCCGTCCCGGACGAGGACGAGAAGGAGGGCTTCCGGGAGGAAGACCGCGCCGAGTGGGTGAACTACCTCCGCACCGAGGGAAGGCTCTTGTGGATGGGTGTGGTCTTTCTCTTGGGGGTCATCTTGCTCCTGGCCGTAAAAGGCTGAGGGAGAAGGTCGGCATCATCCGGTGCCGCCCATCGCCCGGCCTGCCGTCTCATTCCAGCGCTCAAGAAAGCCAAGAAGCTCGCCCGGCGGCCGCAGCCAAGCGCGCGCCGCGGTGGGCCGCCAGGCCTGCCGGACCAAAACGGACAGTCCCTTGCCCTCCATAACGCGGAAGGCATCCTCATCCGTCTCATCGTCGCCGAGATAGGCCGCCGCCCTCCCCGGAGCGGTTTCCCCGAGCAAGGCGTTGACGGCGTCTCCTTTCGTCCAGCCCGGCGCTCTGAGCTCAAGACCCCCGTCAAAGGGAAGAAGCTCCAGGCCCGCCCGTTTCGCGATGCCCTCCCACAACTCCTGGGTCGCGGCAAGGGTGCGCGCACCCTCAGCGGGAACAAGGCCGCGGACGTGATAGGCCAAGGAGAACACCTTCTCCTCAAGCCGCCCCGGAAGGCCTGCGGCGGAGAGGACCTCCTGCGCATCCTTCAGTCCCTGGCGCTGGGCCTCGGAGGGGGGGATGGACAACCACTCCCCATTCGGGCGGCGCCTCTCCCGGCCATGCGAGGCCCAAATCTCGGGCAACGGCTCCAGGCCCAAAAGCGGGATGATCGCCTCTAGGCCGCGCCCGGTGACCACGGCCACCCGCGTGGAGCCTTCTCCCATGATCGCCCGGAGCAGGGGTTCCACCCCCGGATAGGGAAGGGCCCGGGCGGGATCCTCGTGAAAGGGAGCAAGGGTTCCGTCGTAGTCGAGCAGCAGAAGAGCCGAGGGTGCCTGCGCCAGGCGGGCGAAAAACCGCTCCAACTCGGCCTTTCCAAGGCCCCTTGCCGCACTCTCCTCCCGCCTCACAACGGGATTTCCCGGCGTGACTCTCCGTGATCCAGGCTCAGCATGAGGGTCAGGTATTCGCGGAGGTGGCGGGTGAGGAGGAAATTGTCCCGCACGAAGGAGTGGGCGATGGCGCCCATGCGGGAGCGCAGCCGGGGATGCTGCAAGAGATAGCGTATCCGGATTGCCGCTCCTTCGGCCGAATTCACCAAAAAGCCGGTGTGAAAATCGTGCACCTGGAGCCGGATGCCGCCCGCGTCTCCGCCGATGACGGGTTTCCCCTTCCACATGCCCTCCGTGACAGTGAGGCCGAAACCCTCGCGCGTCGATTTTTGAATGATGAGGGTCGAACCGCGCTGAAGTGCGTTGATGGTGCGGTGGGAATCGACCGGAAGGTTGAGAACGTGGATGTCCGGATCGTCCCCCGCCCGCTCCTCCACCTCCTTCAGGACGGCGGCTCCCTCGGGGTCGTCTGCCGCTCCTCCTCCCGCCAGCACAAGCTGAGGACGGGGGGTCGTGTGCAGCATCAAAAACGCATCGATCACCCCGATGGGGTCCTTGAAGCGGTCGAAGCGGGAGATCTGGGTGAGGATGGGCCGCCCCGCGTCCAAATGGAGGCGGCGAAGCACCTCCTCCACCTCTGACTCCGGAAGGGAGCAGTTTTTCTCGCTCAGGGGGTCGATGCTCGGCGCGATCAGGAATTGAGGATGCGGCAGGGCGCGGGCGAACTGGGGCATGGAGAAAATGCTCCCCTCGTACCCCTTGACGATGGGCTCAAGCCACCGCCACACGAGCCGGTAGGGATGGCTGGCATCAACGTGACAGCGCCAGATCCATCTCCCCTTCCTCCTTGGGCAGCGGCTCAGCAGACCGGCGGGCTGGGGGTCGTGAATGAAGACGAAGTCGGCTTCGGAGAGCTTCCCTTTCAGCCGCTTGGCGTTTTCCTCCGTGGCGGCCTCGTAGGCCCGGACGTCGGCGGGCGTGAAATCCACCTGAAACCCCTGGAGCCCATTGTGGATCTTCTTGGTCGCCTGAAAGAATGGCTCCGTCCCCTCGACCACCTCCCAGGAGGCTTTCAGCCCCAGATCGTTCATGAGGGGGATCAGCCAGTCCAGTATCTCGGCCACCCCGCCGCCGTATCGGGTGGAATTGACGTGGGCCACCGTCCGCCCCTGCAGCTGAGCCGCCAGCTGCTGGAGCTGGGAGATGCTCTCCTCGCCCACCACCTTCTTGTAGGAGGCGATCGTCCGCGCCATCTACGGCTCCCCCGCATCGTCTTGCATGATCTGGCGAGCGCGGTAGATGAGTTCATCCCGCAGGCCCCGCAAGCTATAGAACTGAACGTCAACCGAGGAGAACGCACCGGCAAGCTTTCTGCCCAGTTCCCCGCCCGCCCGGAGCCATTCCGAGAAGTCATCCCCACCCCCGTGGTGGCGGGAGCGCCCCTCCACGAAGTGATAATAAACGCTGCGCCGCGTCATCCGCGTAAGAGCCCAGAGTATGTTGCGCGGTTCATTGATGCGCATCCCGGTATCAAACACGACGATCGATGCCCGCATGAAGAAAAACCCTTTGCCGGGTCCCGCCCATGGGATGTGGTCAATCTCGGAAAGGCGCTCTTCGAGGATCTCCAGGACTTCGGCGCGGAGCGATTCGATTGAGTCCGTCAGGAAGGGATCCAAAATACCCAACCGCTCGGCCAGGACATCGTCCCCGATGGCCCGGTAGGCCCAGGTGGCGAAGTCGTTCGTGAACTCGGGATCGTCAAAGGTGGGCCGGAGCTGCCTCTCCACAAAGTGATGATAGATGCTGGCCGAGGAGCACCGCTCCACCCGGTCCCGCAGTTCCCGGAGGTTGATGGCCGAAGGCAGCCCGTCCATCTGAACGATGAGGGCGCAGGATTTGACCTCAAAGGGGTTGAAACCCATGGCTCAGCCCCCGGCCCGCGAAAACTCTAAACGCCAGAAAATCAAAAAGATACACTTGTCCACGCCGCGTAAAATGACACACACACCCCGAGCGATCAACCCGCCCTTTTGAGTGAGGGCGCACCGCATCGACATCTCTTCGATCCAGCTTTGCCCGAACCCGGCCGGCCTCCTACAATGCCAGGGGCCAGCCTCCTGCGAGCCTCTTTTTCGGGATGTCGCGCGGAGGTGTCGGCTGCGCAGGCCATCCTCCGAGGCGGGGATCGTTTCGAGGGGGATTCCTTGGGCGAAATTTTGGTGGAACCTGGGCCGGGCCAGCAGGCGGCGCAAGAGGAGCCAGGATGAGACGACATCCAAAAATCTCCGCGAGGGGCCGGTTCCTCGCGTGCCTCCTGGGAGTCCTTTTGGCCTCTCCCGCCGCGGCCCGAGCGGCTGCACCCGCCCCGGCGGATTCTGCCCGGAAGGAGATCGAGGCCCTCGTCCAGCGCCTGGAAGACCCTGCCCAGCGCGCCGCCCTCATCCGCCACCTCCGGCTCCTCTTCCAAGAATCCCCGGCCGCCCCGCCGGCCGAGCCACCTCCCCTCCCCTCGATCAATCACCTCTACGCCCGATTCGTCCGAAGCCTGGACGATACCCTCACCCGCAGCCTCCGTGCCTTCCAGCGCCTGCCCGATCGTGTCGCGGAGCTCTCGACGCAGTGGCGGGCCTCCCTCTCCGAGGGGGCGACCTCCGGAGCCCTGGCACGCTTTGGGCTGACCCTGGCCTTTGTCTTGGCCCTCTTGCTCGGGGTGCGCCGCATCCTTCGCCGACTTTTGCCCACCGATGAAGATCCGCGGGCGCCGGCGGGGTGGGCCGGTCGCCTCGGCCGGGCCATCCGCGTGTGGATCGAGCGCGCCCTCCCGCCGGGCGCGCTCCTCGCCGGAGGCTTCCTCCTCGTCCTCCTCTTCGGCCTGGACCGCACGGTG
>CAYMWZ010000036.1:0-15716 GCA_964394385.1 uncultured Nitrospinaceae bacterium
CGCGAGATGGCGCGCGACGTCCGCTACCTCGCCCTGGCCTCCCGCATCGCGGCCGAGCACGGGGCCGACGTGGTCAAGACCTACTACTGCGAGGGCTTCGAGAAGGTGGTCGAGGGCTGCTTCGTCCCCATCGTCATCGCCGGGGGGAAGAAGGTGCCCGAGCGGGAGGCCTTGGAGTTCTGCCACCGGGCCATCGCCTCGGGCGCCGCGGGCGTGGACATGGGGCGCAACATCTTCCAGAGCGAGGCCCCGGTCGCCATGATCAAGGCCGTGCGCGCCGTCGTGCACGAGGGCCTGAAGCCCGGCGAGGCCTACGAGGCCTTCCAAGAGATGCGGGGGGCCGAGGCCGTCGGGCCGCGAGGGGGCGCGTGAGCCCCCCCGCCACCATGCGGGCGGCGGTCTACCACCGAAACGACGACGTGCGGCTCGTCGAGATGCCCACCCCCCGCGCCGGCCCCGGGGAGATTCTCCTCAAGACCCGCGCGAGCGGGATCTGCGGCAGCGACGTCATGGAGTGGTACCGGCGCGCGTCGGCCCCCCGGGTGCTGGGCCACGAGGTGGCCGGGGAGATCGCCGAGGCGGGCCCCGGCGTCCGCGGCTTCCGGGTGGGCGAGAGGGTCTTCGTCTCCCACCACGTCCCCTGCAACGCCTGCCGCTACTGCCTGAGGGGCGACCACACGGCCTGCGACACCCTGCGGGCGACCAACTTCGACCCGGGCGGGTTCGCGGAGTTCATCCGCGTGCCGCCGATCAACGTGGCGGTGGGCACCTTCAGGCTTCCGGATGAGATTTCCTTTGAGGAGGCGGTCTTCGTCGAGCCCCTGGGCTGCGTGGTCCGCGCCCAGCGGCGGGCGGGGATGCGGCCGGGGGACGCCGTCCTCGTCGTCGGGAGCGGGATCTCGGGGCTTCTCCACGTGCAGCTGGCGGCCGCGGCCGGCGCGGGGCGGATCTTCGCGGCCGACGTCCACCCCTACCGCGTGGAGGCGGCGAGGCGCTTCGGGGCGGAGGCGATCCCCTCCGGCGAGGGCCTGCCGGCCGCCCTGCGGGAGGCGAACGGGGGCCGGCTGGCCGACCGGGTGTTCGTGTGCGCGGGGGCGCCCTCGGCCGTGGAGGCGGCCCTGCGCTGCGCCGACCGGGGAGGGGTCGTCCAGCTCTTCGCGCCCACGGCGCCGGGCGAGCGGCCCGGGGTCGACCTCCACCATCTCTGGCGCGAGCAGATCGCGCTCTCGACCACCTACGGGGCCGCGCCGCTGGATCTCACGCAGTCGATCGAGCTGATCCGCTCGAGGCGCGTCAACGTGCGGGACATGATCACCCACCGGCTCCCCCTGGAGGAGGCGGCCCGGGGGTTCCGCCTCGTGGCCGAGGCCGGGGAGTCGATCAAGGTGATCCTCCGGCCCTGAGGGGCGGCCGGGTAGTGTCCTAATTCGGGATGGGTCTGCCCTTGTCATGCTGAGCGGCCTTCGCCGTCCGAAAGGCGGCTCCGGCCGCCTGAAGGGCGGAGCGAAGCATCTTCGAGGGTGGCAGTCCACGAAGATTCTTCGGCCCTCCCGCCGTCGCGCAGCCCGCTCCCGCCTTCGCGAAGCCCGCTTCGGCGGGCGAAGGAAGGATGGCGGGCGGAGGACGGAGGACGGTCGGGCCTCAGAATGACGGGGAATGCACGCAATTTAGGACACTACCGACGGGCGCCCCCGATTGACAAAGGGCGGGGAAAAAACTAACGTCTCCCCGGGTGCGGCCCGGCCCCTTCAGGGCCGCGGGGGGGAGGTCCCATGCGCGCCATCGTCCAGCTCTTCGCCAAGTCGCCCTTCGGCGCCCTCAAGCAGCACATGCTCAAGGGGGGGGAGTGCGTCGAGCTCGTGCGCTCGATGTTCGAGGCCCTCCTGGACGGGGACCAGGCGAAGCTGGTCGCGCTCGCCAAGCAGGTCTCCAAGATCGAGCACCGCGCCGACGAGATCAAGAACGAGCTCCGCGACAACCTGCCCCGGAGCATCTTCCTCCCCGTGGACCGGGCCGACCTCCTGAGCGTCCTCTCCCAGCAGGACAGCATCCCCGACACGGTCGAGGACATCGCCTTCCTCCTGACGGTCCGGCGCACCTACGTCCCCCCCTCCTGGCGGGAGCCCCTCCTGGCCTACGTGGACAAGTGCGTGGCCACCTTCCGCGCGGCGGCCGAGGTGATGGGCTCCCTCGATGACCTCGTCGAGGTCGGCCTCGCGGGCCCCGAGGCCGAGGAGGTCCTGGCCAAGATCAACGCGATCGGCCTGCTGGAGTGGGAGGCCGACAAGGCGCAATTCGAGATGCTCCACACCATGTTCCAGATGGAGGCCGACCTCAACCCCGTCGACCTCTTCTGGTGGTCCAAGATCTTCCGGGAGCTCGGCGACATCGCCAACTACTCGGAGAAGACCACCGACCGCATCCGCGTCATGCTCTACAAGAAGTAGCCGGAAAGAGCCGCTGGACCTCGACCCCCCCGTCCCGCTCGCCCTGAAGAGGCGGAACCTTGTCCTCGGCCCTCATCCTGCTCCTCCTCGCCTGCGCCTTCGCCGTCTACATGGCCTGGACCATCGGCGCGAACGACGTGGCGAACGCCATGGGCCCCGCCGTGGGCAGCGGGATGCTCCCCCTGAGGCACGCGCTCTGGATCGCGGGCATCGCCGAGTTCGCCGGGGCCGTCCTCGTGGGGAGCCACGTCACCGACACGATCCGGGGGGGGATCGTGGAGCCTTCCGTGTTCCAGGAGGACCCCCAGCAGTTCATGCTGGGCATGACGGCGGCCCTCCTGGGGGCGGCCCTTTGGCTCCACGCGGCCACCCTTCTCGGCATGCCCGTCTCGACCACCCACTCCATCGTCGGGGCGGTCATCGGCTTCGGGCTCATCGCCCAGGGCGGCCGGGGGCTGAACCTGCTCACCCTGCTGAGGATCGTCCTGAGCTGGTTCGTCTCGCCGGTCGCGGGGGGAATCTTGGGGTTTGCGATCTACTCCTTCGTGCGCGTGCGGATACTCTCCGCGCGGGACCGGGACGCCGCCACCGTGAGGTACGCCCCGGCGATCCTCTTCGTCACCGCGGTGGTTCTGCTCCAGTCCTTCGTCTTCAAGGGGATGCGGAACCTCAGGCTCCCCGTCAACTTTTGGAGCGTGCTCCTTTTGGGGGTCCTCATCGGGGGCGCCGTCTTCTGGGCGGCGCGCCGCTGGTTTGCCTCCCGCGAGGGCGGGCCGCGGAACCTGACGAACCGCTTCTTTACCTTCCTCCTGGTCGTGACCTCCGGCTACGTCGCCTTCGCCCACGGGGCGAACGACGTGGCGAACGCCGTGGGGCCCCTGGCGGCGGTCTTGGACGTCTTCCGGAGCGGTGCGATCTCTCCCTCGAGAGTGCCCGTCCCCTGGTGGGTCCTGATGATCGGCGGGGCGGGGATCGTCGCTGGGCTCGCCATCTCGGGCTGGAGAGTCATCGCCACGATCGGGGGCCGGATCACCGCCATCACGCCCATGAACGGCTTCGCCGCCCAGTTCGGGGCGGCGACGACCGTGCTCGTCTGCTCTCAGCTGGGGCTGCCCATCTCGACCACCCACACCATCGTGGGGGCGGTCATCGGGGTGGGGATGGCGCGCGGCGTGCGGGCCCTCAACCTGCGCGTGACCCGCAACATCATCTCCTCCTGGCTCCTGACCCTCCCCTTCGCGGCGGGGGCGACCATGCTCATCTTCCGGCTGCTGGAGAGTATCTTCGAGTGACCGGGGGCCCCTACTCCTCCAGGGGGTGGTAGGTGAGCTCCCCGGCGGGGGGGGATTCCTCCTCCCCCCGGCGCGACTCCTCCTCGTAGAGCGCCTCGGGCGGGCCCTCCCCCCAGGGGGGCTGCGCCTCGGCCACCCCGGGCGGGGGAGCGGCGGCGCCCCCCTCCCTCGCCCCGGGCGGCAGCCCCGCCTCGCGCCTCAGGCGCTCGGCGAGGAGGCTCCAGCGGCGGCGGACCTTGGCGTTCTTGACCGCGATGGCGAGCGCCTTCCTCGTCCCCACGAAGACGGCCAGCCGCCTCGCCCGCGTGAGCGCCGTGTAGACCAGGTTCCTCTGGAGCATGGGGTAGTGCTGGGTGTGGAGGGGGATGACGACGGCGGGGTACTCGCTCCCCTGGCTCTTGTGGACGGTCACGGCGTAGGCGTGCACCACCTCGTCGAGGCTCCCCGCGGCGTACTCGGCGCGCTCGGCGTCGAAGGCCACCCGGATCGCGCCCTCGGCCGGGTCCACCGCCTCGATGACGCCGATGTCCCCGTTGAAGACGTTCTTCTCGTAGTTGTTGCGGATCTGGATGAGCTTGTCGCCGAGCCGGAAGGTCCTCCCCCCGCTCTGGAAGGCGGGGCCCCGGGGGTTGAGCGCCTCCTGGAGCCTCGCGTTCAGGCTCTGCACCCCCAGCACCCCCCGCTGCATGGGGGCAATCACCTGGATGTCGTTGATGGGGTGGAGGCCGAACCGCCCGGGGATGCGCTCGCGGCAGAGCTCGACGACGAGGTCCGCGCAGCGCTCGGGCTCCGCCTCCTCGATGAAGTAGTAATCCAGCGGCTCCCCCCCGGCGTCCGCTTTCCCCTCCCGCGGCATCTCGCCCCGGTTCACGCGGTGGGCGTTCTCGACGATCAGGCTCTCCCGCGCCTGGCGGAACACCTCCCTGAGGCGCGCCACCCGGGGCACGCCCGAGTCGATCGCGTCGCGGAGCACGTTCCCGGGGCCGACCGAGGGGAGCTGGTCCACGTCCCCCACCAGGAGGAGGGAGGCCGCGTCGGGCACCGCCCGCAGGAGGTGGGCCGTGAGGTGGACGTCCAGCATCGAGGCCTCGTCGATCACGACGGCGTCGGCGGCGAGGGGCTGGGAGGCGTTGCGGGTGAAGCCGCCCGAGGCCCAGCTGAACTCGAGGAGCCGGTGCACCGTGCTCGCCTCGTGGCGGGTCACCTCGGCCAGCCGCTTGGCGGCCCGCCCCGTGGGGGCCGCGAGGAGGACCTGGAGGCCCAGCTGGCCGTAGAGCCGGGTCACCGCGCTGATGACGGTGGTCTTCCCCGTGCCCGGCCCCCCCGTCACGACCAGCACCTTCTCGGCCAAGGCATCCTCGATGGCCCGCGCCTGATCGGGGGTGGCCTGGCCGCCCGCGAGGGCCCTCTGGGCGAGCGCCCGGAGCCGCTCCCGGGCCGTCGCGCCGGGGACGCCCTGCCCGCGGAGCGCGGCCTCGATGCGCCGCTCGTCGCGGGAGGCGCGCCCGAGGGCGGCCAGGCGCCTCGCCACCTCGCACTCGGCCGCGTGGAGGGCGCGCGCGTAGACGGCGCGCTCCCGGGGAGCGGCCGCGCGGTCGGCCGCCTCATCCCCCTCCAGGGCCGGGGTGTCGAGCTCCTCCAGGGCGACCGCGCCCTCCCCCCGGAGGTCCTCGAGGCTCGCCTCGACGAGGCCGGGCGCCACCCCCAGCATCTGGGCGGCCTCCTCGACCAGCCGCCGGTGGGGCGCGAAGACGTGGCCCTCCCGCTCGGCCATCTGATCGAGCACATAGAGCGCCCCCGCCGCGCGCCGGGCGGGCGCCTCGGGCGGGACCCCCAGGCGCTGGGCGATGCGGTCGGCCGTGCGGAAGCCGACGCCGTAGACATCGGTCGCGAGCCGGTAGGGGTTCTCCCGCAGGACGGCGATGGCCGAGGGCCCGTAGGCCCGGAAGACCTTCTCGGCCAGGTGGAGGGGGAGGTCGAACTGCTGGAGGAAGAGCATCAGCTCCTTGGCCTGGCGCTGGCTCTGCCAGCTCCCGGCGATCCCGGCCAGGGTCTTCTCCCCCAGGCCCGGCACCTCGAGCAGGCGCCTCGGCTCCTTGTCCAGGACCTCCAGGGCATCCGCGCCGAATTTTTGGACGATGCGCTTGGCCAGGGCGGGGCCGATGTGCTTGACGGCGCCCGAGGCGAGGAACTTCTCCACCCCCTCGGCCGTGGCGGGGGCGATGGGGTGAGCCTGGGCCACCTGGAACTGGCGCCCGAAGCGGGGGTGCTCCCGCCACTCCCCCTCCAGGCGCACCCGCTCCCCCTCGCGCAGGGCCGAGAGGTGGCCCACGGCCACGACGGGGGCCTCGCCCTCCTCGGGCAGGATGACCAGGACCGTGTAGCCCGACTCCTCCGAGCGGTAGCGCACCCGCTCGACCGTCCCCACGAGCTCGCCCCCCTCGCCCGGGAAGAGGCCGGTTTGGGTTTGGGGGTTTCGGGGGGATCGCGCCATGCGCCGCCTGTCCTTGAGAAAACCCGCGCCTGCCCTACGGTATCACAGGGCGGAGGGGAGGGATCTTTCACCCCCGCCCCAGCATCGCCGCTGCGCCGTTCAGGATGAACTGGACGGCGAGCGCCGTGAGGAGGAGCCCGACCAGGCGCTCCAGGACGCGCGCCCCGATGGGCCCGAGGAGCCGCCCCAGGGCGATCGACCACCGGAGGGCCAGGTAGGCCGTGAGGCTCACGGCCCCGATGGCGCCGGCGAGGACCAAAAACTGGACGGGGGCCTCGGCCTTCCCGGCGAGGACCAAGGCCGCCGAGACGGCACCGGGGCCCGCGAGCAAGGGGGTGGCCAGGGGGGTGATGGCGATGTCCCCCTTGTGGAGGGCGGCCTGCTGCTCCTCGGGGCTCGTCCTGAGGGCCACGCGCTGGGCGCGCACCATGTCGAGGGCGGCGAGCAAGAGGATGATGCCCCCCGCGATCTGGAAGGCGGGGTAGGTGATCCCCAGGATCTGGAAGAGCTTCTGGCCCCCGAAGGAGAAGAAGAGAAGAATCCCCCCCGCCGTGGCAGCCCCCAGGCGGGCCATCCGGAGGCGCTCGGCCGGGGAGTTCCCCTCGGTCATGGCGACGAAGACGGCGGCCACCCCGGGCGGATCCATGATGGCGAAGAGGGTGGAGTAGGAGAGGAGGAAGTAGCCCGCGAGGTCCACCGGCCGAGCCTTCCCGGAGGGCGGTCAGGGGGCGGAGGGGCGCCCTTCGCTCCGCTTGGCCTCCTCCCAGAGGCGGTCCAGCTCCTCGAGCGTGACCTCCTCGGGCGAGAGGCCGCGGGCGCGGAGCGCCGCTTCGATGCGGCGGAAGCGGGCGGTGAACCGCTCGACCGAGCCGCGGGCCGCCTGCTCGGCGCTGAGGCCGAGCTTGCGGGCGAGGTTGACGGCCGCGAAGAGGAAGTCCCCCGCCTCGCGCTCTAAGGCCTCCCGGTCGCCCGCCTCCATGGCCCGCTTGAGCTCGGCCCACTCCTCCTCGAGCTTGGCGGCCGGGCCCCGGGCGTCGGGCCAGTCGAACCCGACGCGGGCGGCCTTGGCCTGGAGGCGCTGGGCGCGCAGGAGGGCGGGCATCGCGGCCGGGACGCCGTCCAGGATGGAGGCCGCCCCCCCGGTCTCCTCCCGCCCGTTCCGCTTGTTGATCTCCCAGTTGCGCAGGACCTCCTGGCTCGTCCCGGCCCGCGCCGAGCCGAAGACGTGGGGGTGGCGCTCGATGAGCTTTTGGGCGAGGGCGTCCGCCACCTCGCGGGCGTCGAAGAGGCCGCGCTCCCGGGCGAGCTGGCAGTGGAAGACGACCTGGAGGAGGAGATCCCCCAGCTCCTCGCGGAGCCTCGCGGGGTCGCCCGCGTCGATGGCCTCGATGACTTCGTAGGCCTCCTCGATGAGGTAGGGCCTGAGGCTCTTGTGGTCCTGCTCCCGGTCCCAGGGGCAGCCCCCCGGCGCCCGCAGGCGGGCCATCACCTCGAGGACCTTCTCGAAGCCCTGGGGGCCCTCGCTCATCGGCGTCTCCTCATGGGTGCGCGCGCCCACTCTACACCCCGCGGCGGGGGCGTGTCACCCGGCCCGCAAGCGGCGGTTTTTCCATCATATAGCATTATCGGACGGACGGGACCACAAAATCTTGTGGTCTTGGCCTTGACAGCCTCCCCTCCCTGGGGGACCATCCGGGTACCTTCACAAGAGGGCGCCTTCCATGCCGCAAGCCAGCCGGATACGGGTCTTGCCCGAGGCACTCGCCAACCAGATCGCGGCGGGCGAGGTGGTCCAGCGGCCCGCCTCGGCGCTCAAGGAGCTGGTGGAGAACAGCCTCGACGCGGGCGCCCGGCGGATCGGGGTGGACCTCGAGGGGGGAGGCGCCCGGCGCATCCGGGTGCGCGACGACGGGGAGGGGATGGGCCGCGACGACGCCCTCCTCGCCTTCGAGCGCCACGCGACGAGCAAGATCGGCTCCGCCGAGGACCTCCACCGCGTCGCCACCCTGGGCTTCCGCGGGGAGGCGCTCCCGAGCATCGCCGCGGTGAGCCGGGTCGTCCTCCTCACCCGCCGGCCCGGGGACGCCCTCGGGACCGAGGTCATCATCGAGGGCGGCCGCCTCCAGCGCGTGACGGAGATGGGGGCGCCCGAGGGGACCCAGGTCGAGGCGCGCTCGCTCTTCTTCAACGTGCCCGCCCGGCGGAAGTTCCTGAGGAGGAGGGAGACCGAGCTGGCGCGCTGCGTCGAGGTGGTCAGCCGGGCGGCCATGGCCCACCCGGAGGCGGCCTTCCTTCTCCGCCACGGGGAGCGGACCCTGCTCGACCTCCGGGCGGGGGGCGACCGCCTGGGCCGGGTGGCGGAACTCCTCGGGCGGGACGATCTTCCCCACCTCCTCGAGCTCTGCGCCGAGCGGGAGGGGCTCCGCCTCTCCGGCTGGGCCGGGGCGCCGACCCTCACCCGCTCCACGCGGGAGGGGCAGTTCCTCTTCGTGAACGGGCGGCCCGTGCGCGAGCGCCTCCTCGCCGCCGCCGTGGGGGAGGCCTACCGCAGCTTCCTCCCCACGGGCCGCCATCCGGTCTTCGCCCTCTTCGTGGACCTGGCGGCCGAGGAGGTGGACGTGAACGTCCACCCGGCGAAGGAGGAGGTGCGCTTCCGCGCGGCCTCCCGGGTCTACGAGGCGGTGCGCGAGGCCGTGGCCCTCTGCCTGGGGGCGCCGCCCCTCCGGCCCCGGCTGGCGGCGCGCCTGGCGGAGGCCTCCCCGCGGGGAGGGGCCTCCCTCGATCTGCTGGAGGGGGGAGGGTACATCCCCCCCGCGGCAGAGGGGGAGGAGGCCCTTGAGGCCCCGGCCGAGGAGGCGCCCGCCCCCGCGGGGGTTGAGGAGGAGAGCCCTCTCCCCTCGGGGTGGGAGGGAGAGGGGGGCGCGATGGAGCGCCTCCTCCAGCCCCCCCACCCCGCCCGCCCGGTGCGGCTCTCGGCCTGCCGCTACCTGGGCCAGTGGGAGGGGTGCTTTCTCCTCTTCGCCTCGCCCCAAGGGCTCGTCCTCGTGGACCAGCACGCCGCCCACGAGCGGGTGCTCTACAACCGCTTCCGCGACCAGTTCCGCGAGGGGCGTGTGGAGAGCCAGGCGTGCCTCGTCCCCCCGGCGATCTTCCTCCGCCCCGAGGAGGCGCTCCGCCTGGAGGCCCACCGGGCCACCCTCGAGCGATCCGGCTTTGAGTTCGAGCCCCAGGGCCCCGGCGAGTACCTCGTCCGGGCCGTCCCCGCCCTCCTGGCCGAGCGCGATCCCGTGGGCGGGGTCCGCCGCGTGGTCGAGGGGCTCGCGGAGCTGGAGGAACCCATGAGCTTCCCGGACTTGATCGACGGCATCATCGCCCGGATGAGCTGCCGGGGCGCCGTCAAGGCGGCCCAGCCCCTCCACCCTGAGGAGGTGGCCTCCCTCGTCGCCGAGCTCGAGCGCACCCCGGGCCGGTGGACCTGCCCGCACGGCCGGCCCCTGATGCTGGTTCTGGGGCCGGGGCCGGTGCGGCGGCGGTTTTTGCGCACCTGAGCCCCGCCCCCCGTCTTGACACCCGGGGCGGGGGGGATGAGAATGCCGGTGGCGGAGGAGGGGGGTCCGACGATGTGCCGCCCTTTCTACAACGCCCGGCTTTTCAACCGGTTGAAGCCGTCTGCCCCGGGCAGAGGGAGGCGCCCTGAGCGCGCCCGGCCCGGGGCTCCCCGCAGCCGGGCGGGGGCTTCCCCTCCGACGTTGCGTCTGCTCGCCCGATGCGTTCTTCTTCGTCCCCTCTTTTCGCGGAGTCGCTTCCGGCAATGCGCACCCTCTCCATAGAAGATGCCCTGACGTTCGATGATGTGATGTTGCTCCCGGGCCGCTCGAGCGTCCTGCCCAAGGACGTGGACCTCTCGGTCCAGATGGGCGAGGAGCTCGAGCTGCGCATCCCCGTCCTGAGCGCGGCCATGGACACCGTGACCGAGTCGAACCTCGCCATCGCCCTGGCCCAGCAGGGCGGGATCGGCGTGGTCCACCGGAACATGCCGGTGGAGCGGCAGGCCGCCGAGGTGGACCGGGTCAAGCGCTCCGAGAGCGGCATGATCAACCAGCCCATCACGATGCGGCCCGAGCAGAAGATCAAGGAGGCGCTCGATGTGATGGCGACCTACCACATCTCGGGCGTGCCCATCACCAAGGAGGGGCGGCTCGTCGGCATCCTCACCAACCGCGACGTGCGCTTCGAGACGAACCTGGACCGCCCCGTCTCGGACCTGATGACCAAGAAGGGCCTCATCACCGTGCCCGAGGGGACCACCCTCGAGGAGAGCAAGGGGATCCTCCACAAACACAGGATCGAGAAGCTTCTCGTCGTGGACGGGAATTTCCATCTCAAGGGCCTCATCACCCTGAAGGACATCGAAAAGGTGCGCCGCTTCCCCAAGTCCGCGAAGGACCAGCGCGGGAGGCTGCGGGTCGCGGCGGCGGTCGGGGTCTCGGCCGACATGCGGGAGCGCGTCGCCGCCCTCGTCGAGGCGGGGGCGGACTTGCTCGTCATCGACAGCGCCCACGGGCACTCCGACCGGGTGCTCGGCGCGGTCGAGGACATCAAGAAGGAGTGGCCGAAGGTGCTCCTCATGGCGGGCAACGTCGCCACCGCCGAGGGCACCGCCGACCTCATCAAGGCGGGCGCCGACATCATCAAGGTGGGCATCGGGCCCGGCTCCATCTGCACCACCCGGGTGGTGGCGGGGGTGGGCGTGCCGCAGCTGACGGCGGTGGCCAACTGCGCGGCGGCGGCCGCCCCCCACGGCGTGCCGGTCGTCTCGGACGGGGGCATCAAGTACTCGGGCGACATCGTCAAGGCGCTGGCGGCGGGCGCGCGCGCCGTCATGATCGGGAGCCTCTTCGCCGGCGTGGAGGAGAGCCCGGGCGAGAAGATCCTCTATCAGGGCCGCAGCTACAAGGTGTACCGCGGCATGGGCTCCGTTGGGGTGATGCAGGACGGCGTGAGCCGGGACCGCTACTTCCAGGACAGCCAGAACGGGCTGGAGGACGTCTTCAGCGAGACCAAGCTCGTGCCCGAGGGCGTCGAGGGGCGCGTCCCCTACAAGGGGCCGCTCTCGGCCACCGTGTTCCAGCTCATGGGCGGCGTCGCCGCCGGCATGGGGTACACCGGCTGCCAGACCGTCGAGGAGCTGCAGGAGAAGGCGAGGTTCATCCGGATCACTCCGGCGGGGCTGCGCGAGAGCCACGTCCACGATGTTTTCATCACCCGCGAGGCGCCCAACTACCAGCGCGACTAGGGGGCGCTCCACCGGCGGGGGAGGCGATGGCCAGAGGTTCGAAGGTCCAGACCGAGATCGACGTCGCCGACGATCTGTTTCCCGCGGAGGAGGAGGCGGCCGAGGAGGAAAAGCCGGAGCCGCGCCCCGCCCGGGACGAGGTGCCCCTCGCCCGCGAGGAGCCCAAGCCCAGGGAGGCGGCCGAGGAGGAAGAGGAGAAGGCGCCCGCCAAGGCCAAGGCGGCGGCGGAGGAGGAAGACGAGGGGCGGCCCAAGAAGAAGAGGCAGGCGGCCGCGGGGCCCTCGGGAATCCTCTATTACGGCGTCCCGGCCGCGGGCGCCCTCATGATCCTCGCCCTCGGCTGGACGTTCGCCCTCATCGCCCGCCAGGGGCTCGTCCCCGGCAAGCCGGCCGAGCGGCCGGTCGAGCAGGCGCGGGTCCTCCCGAAGGAGAAGCCCAAGGAGGAGGAGCCGCAGCGGGACATCCGGGAGGCGCTGAGCGTCTTGGTTCCTCCGCCGCCGAAGGCGGCCCCGGCGCAGCCCGCCGCGGCCGAGCCCCTCGACGAAAAAGAGAGCGTGAGGGTGCCTATCGAGGAGCCCTTCTTCATCCCGCTCGATGGGAAGGGCAAGCGGAACGGCCGGGCCGGGGAGCCGAGGGTGTTCCTCCACCTGTCGCTCTCCATCAGCCTCTCGAACAAGGCGGCCGTCCGCGAGGTCAGCGGCAAGCGCTCCCAGATCCGGGAGGCGATTTTCGAGCACTTCAACCGCCTCTCGCTCCAGGACATCCTGACGCCCAAGGGCCGCGAGCAGAGCAAGATCGACCTCATCGCCCGGCTCTCGAAGGAGGTCCACCAAGGAAAAGTGCAGGCCGTGTACTTCGAAGAGTTCTTCACCCGCTAGAATCCATGCGCGAGCGGATCCTCATCCTCGATTTCGGCTCCCAGTACACCCAATTGATCGCCCGGCGCATCCGGGAGCTCAACGTCTACTGCGAGATCCACCCCTGCACCTCCTCCTGGCGCGGCCTTGTGGGGGAGGAGACGAAGGGCGTGATCCTCTCGGGGGGGCCCTCGAGCGTCTACGAGGACGGCGCCCCCACCATCGACCCCGAGCTGCTGGGCCTCCGGATCCCGGTGCTGGGGATCTGCTACGGCATGCAGCTCATGACCCACCTCCTCGGGGGCCGCGTGGGCCCCGTGCGGCGGCGGGAGTTCGGCCGCGCCGAGCTGGTGGTCGATCACGCCGTGGGCATCTTCAAGGACTCCCCCGGCCAGGAGGTCGTCTGGATGAGCCACGGCGACGCCATCGAGGCGCCGCCTCCGGGCTACCGCCCCCTGGCCCACTCGGCCGGCTCGCCCGTGGCCGCCATGGGCTCGGAGGACGGCCTCCGCTACGGCATCCAGTTTCACCCCGAGGTGGTGCACACCCCGCGCGGGCGGGAGATCCTCAAAAACTTTGTCTTCAGCGTGTGCGGCTGCCGGGGGGACTGGACCATGCGCTCCTTCATCGACGAGGCGGTGGAGCGCATACGGGAGCAGGTGGGGGGCGAGCGCGTCATCTGCGGGCTCTCGGGCGGGGTGGACTCCTCGGTGGCCGCGACCCTCATCCACCGGGCCGTGGGGGATCGGCTCGCCTGCATCTTCGTGGACAACGGGCTCTTGAGGAAGAGGGAGGGCGAGGAGATCGTCCACACCTTCGGCCGCCGGCTGGAGATGAACCTCCGGGCGGTGGACGCCCGGCGGGAGTTCTTGGGCGCCCTGGCCGGGGTGGCGGAGCCCGAGGAGAAGCGCAGGCGGATCGGCGAGACCTTCATCCGCGTCTTCGAGCGGGAGGCCAGGCGCCTGGGGCGCGTGCGGTTCCTCGCCCAGGGGACCCTCTACCCCGACATCATCGAGAGCGTCTCCTTCAAGGGGCCCTCGGCCACCATCAAGACCCACCACAACGTGGGGGGGCTCCCCGAGCGGATGGACCTCGAGCTGGTGGAGCCCCTGAGGGAGCTCTTCAAGGATGAGGTTCGCGCCGCGGGCGGGGAGCTGGGCCTGCCGCGCGAGGTCCTCTGGCGGCACCCCTTCCCGGGGCCCGGCTTGGCCGTGCGCGTCCTGGGGGAGGTGACCGAGGAGCGCCTCGCAATACTGCGTGAGGCGGACGCGATCTTCATCGAGGTCCTCCGCGCGCGGGGGTGGTACGAGGAGGTCTGGCAGGCCTTCGCCGTGCTCCTCCCGGTCCGGACGGTGGGGGTGATGGGGGACGCCCGCACCTACGAGAACGCGCTCGCGCTGCGCGCCGTGACGAGCCAGGACGGCATGACGGCCGACTGGGCGAGGCTCCCCCATGAGCTTCTGGCCGAGGCCGCGAACCGCATCATCAACGAGGTGCGCGGGGTCAACCGCGTGGTGTACGATGTGTCATCCAAACCGCCCGCCACAATCGAGTGGGAGTGAGCATGGCGGCCGAGTTCGTTCACCTGCACCTGCACAGCCAGTACAGCCTCCTGGACGGCACCACCCGCATCGCGGACCTGGTCAAGCGGGTGGCCGAGCTGGGCATGCCGGCGGTCGCCCTGACCGACCACGGCAACATGTTCGGGGCGGTTAAGTTCTACCAGGCGGCGCGCAAAGCGGGCGTCAAGCCGATCGTGGGCTGCGAGGTGTACGTCGCCCCCGGGAGCCGGCACGACCGGGGGAACGGCGCGGCCGGCGGGCGCGCCTTCCACATGCTCCTCCTCGCCCAGAACCCGGCCGGCTACAACAACCTCTGCCAGCTCGTCACCGCGGGCTTCACCGAGGGCATGTACTACTTCCCGCGGGTGGACCGGGAGATCCTCTCCCGCCACGCCGAGGGGCTCATCTGCACCTCGGCATGCCTGCGCGGGGAGGTGAACGAGGCCCTCCTGAGGGGCGACCGCAAGGCGGCGCGCGAGGCGGCGGGCTTTTACAAGGAGCTCTTCCCGGGGCGCTTCTACCTCGAGATCCAGGACCACGGCCTGGAGGAGGACCGGAGGCTCATCCCCGAGGCGATCTCCCTCGCGCGCGAGATGGATCTGCCCCTCGTGGCCACCAACGACGTCCACTACCTCGACCGGGGCGACCACAGCGCCCAGGCGGTCCTCATCTGCATCCAGACCGGAAAGACCCTGAACGACCCGAACCGGCTGACGATCAAGAGCCCCGAGTACTACCTGAAGAGCGCCGCCGAGATGGAGGCGCTCTTCCGGGAGGCGCCCGAGGCCCTCCGCAGCACCTTGGCCATCGCCGAGCAGTGCGACTTCTCCTTCACCTTCGGGGAGACGCATTATCCCGACTTTCCCATCCCCGGCGGGGCGGACCGCAAGAGCTACCTGCGGCGCCTCGCCGAGGAGGGGCTCGAGGGGCGCCTCCGGCAGCTGGGGGCGAGGGGGGAGGACGCCCGGCGCTACCGCGAGCGGCTTGCGATGGAGCTCGAGGTCATCAACCGCCAGAACTACGAGGGCTACTTCCTCGTGGTGTCGGATTTCATCCGGTACGCGAAGGAGAGGGGCATCCCCGTGGGGCCGGGCCGGGGCTCGGCGGCGGGGAGCCTCGTGGCCTATTCGCTGGGCATCACGGGCATCGACCCGCTCCGCTACTCCCTCCTCTTCGAGCGGTTCCTCAACCCCGAGCGGGTGAGCCCCCCCGACATCGACATCGACTTCTGCATGGACCGGCGCGACGAGGTGATCCGCTACGTCCAGGAGAAGTTCGGGCGGGAGAACGTCTGCCAGATCATCACCTTCGGCTCCATGCTGGCCAAGGGGGTGATCCGCGACGTGGGGCGGGTGATGGACATGCCCTACGGCGAGGTGGACCGCATCGCGAAGCTCGTGCCGAACGAGCTCAAGGTCACGCTCGACGACGCCCTCCAGAAGGAGCCCCGCCTGCGGGAGGCTGTGGCGAGGGACCCGAACATCGCCAAGCTGATGGAGACGGCGCACAAGCTCGAGGGCAACATCCGCCACGCCGGCACCCACGCCGCGGGAGTCGTGATCGCCCCCTCGAAGCTGACCGACTTCATCCCCCTCTACAAGGGCTCGGGCGGGGAGGTGATGACCCAGTTCGACATGAAGGACATTGAGGAGCTGGGCCTGCTCAAGATGGACTTCCTCGGCCTCAAGACCCTCACCGTGCTCAAGCGGGTGGCCGACCTCGTCCGCCAGGGCGGGGGGGAGGCGGACCTGGAAAACCTGCCCCTCGA
>CAYMWZ010000037.1:0-15702 GCA_964394385.1 uncultured Nitrospinaceae bacterium
CTTCGGCGAGGAAAGTTCCCGGCGCAAGAGCGCGGGGGCGTCATGCTTTACCAGGATCTTCGTCTCGAAGTCCAGCCCCGCCGAAAGGCCGAGGTACTCGTGGGTGGGGCGGGCGTAGCAGTAGACGCAGCCGTGCTCGCAGCCGCGGTAGGGGTTGAGGCTGACCTCGAAGCCCACGTCGGGGCTCTCGTTTCGGCTCAAGATGGAGCGGGAGGGATCCCGGAGGAGCTCCGTGCAGGGGGCGGCCTCCGCGCCGCCCGCCTCGGGCTCGGGGAGGCGGGCGAGCCTCTCGAAGCGGTTGGGGGGGTTGAACCCGGCCCCCCGGCCCCGGGGGAGTTGAACCGCCGTCCGCATGCCTCGCCTCCTGGCGCTGCCCAAGAACTTTCGTCATATTTTCGCTTATCCAGCCAGCCATTTCAAGCCCTTTTTTGCCCACCGCCCCGGCGACCCCCCGGGGCCACTCCCGGGCGGTTTCCCAAAAACCCCTCTTCGGAAATAATCCCCCCCAAGGCCATCCCCACCCCATCGCCCCCGGCCGGGCGCCCCCCGAGCGAAGGAGCACCCCATGCGCGCGAAAATCCTCTGGGCGCTGACGCTGGCCCTCTTTGCCCTCTTGAGCCGCCCGGCCCTGGCCGGCGAGGAGGTGAAGCCGGCCGGGCTCCTCGAGCGGGCCCTCCGGGGCCAGGCCACCTGGGTGGACCTCACCCATCCCCTCGACGAGAACACCGTCTTCTGGCCGGGGGGGATCCCCTTCAAGAAGACCATGCTCGCCGACTACCCGCAGGGCTACCGCATGTTCAAGTTCGAGATGGCCGAGAACGTGGGCACCCACATCGACGCCCCCGCCCACTTCGTCGAGGGGAAGCCCACCATCGACCAGATCCCCCTGCGCCAGCTCATCGGCCCGGCCGTCGTGGTGGACGTGGCCGAGAAGGCCGGGCGCGACCCCGACTACCAGCTCACGAAGGGGGACCTCCTCGCCTGGGAGCGGCGCAACGGAAAGATCCCCCCGGGCGCCATCGTCGTCATGCGGACGGGCTGGGGCAAGCGGGCGGGCGACCTCGCGCGCTACCGCAACATGGACGAGCAAAAGGTCATGCACTTCCCCGGCTTCTCGAAAGAGTCGGCCGAGTTCCTGGCGAAGGAGCGCGAGATCTCGGGCATCGGGATCGACACCCTGAGCCTCGACCCCGGCAACTCGACGGAGTTCCCCGTCCACAAGGTGATGCTCGGGGCCTCCAAGTTCCAGATCGAGAACCTGGCCAACCTGGAGCAGCTGCCGGAGCGGGGGGCCGTCATCTTCGCCCTCCCCATCAACGTCCGGGACGGCACCCAGGCCGAGGCCAGGGTCGTCGCCCTGGTGCCGTGACGTGGCCCTCCCCCTCCTCCCCACCTCGCTCGTCGGGAGCTACGCGCTCCCGGGCTGGCTTCACGCCGGAATGGAGAAGGAGGCCGCAGGCGCGTTCGGCGTCTCGGACGCCGAGGAGATGTACCTCGACGCCACCCGCGTCGCCCTGGCCGACCAGCGGGAGGCGGGGGTGGACATCCTCTGCGACGGCGAGTACCGCCGCCGCCACTTCATCCTGAACTTCTTCCGGCGCTTTGAGGGCGTGACCCGGCTGGAGCCGCTCCGCAAGGTGGGCTCGGCCGCCTACGACATGATCCCCCGCTTCCGCCTGGAGGGGAGGCTCGCCGCCCGGGGGGGGCTCGGCATCGTGGAGGAGCACCGCATCCTGCGCGGCCTGGCGGGCGGGGCCCCCGTCAAGATCTGCTGCCCCGGCGCCCTGACCCTGAGCCGCCCCGTCGCCGAGATCGGGGACTACCGCGACCGGGGGGAACTCCTCTCCGACATGGCCGGCATCGTGAACGGCGAGCTCCGGGCGCTCGCCGGGGCGGGGGCGGACTACATCCAGATCGACGAGCCCCGCTTCAGCCACCATGACGGGGAGATGGGCGAGATCGTGGCGCTCCTGAACCAGATGACGCGGGGGGTCCGGGCCCGGATCGCGCTCCACGTCTGCTTCGGCAACTACTTCAACAAGTCCCTCGACGAGCGGACCTACCGGCGGCTCTTCCCGGCGCTCCTGGAGAGCGGGGTGGCGGAGTTCTGCCTCGAGTTCGCCAACCGCAACTTCGTCGAGCTCGAGATCGCCCGCGAGATCGCCGAGGCGGGGAAGACCCTGGGGTTCGGCTGCGTGGACGTGAAGAGCTGCTGGGTCGAGCCTCCCCAGTTCGTCGCCGGGCAGATCCGCCGGCTGCTTGAAGCCGTCCCCCCCGAAAGGGTGCGCGTCATCCCCGACTGCGGCTTCAACCACACGGCCCGCCCCATCGCCCAGGCCAAGATGGCCGCCATGGTCGAGGGGGCTCGCATCGTCCGGCGGGAGCTGGCGGGGTAGCCCCCGCGCCTCCCGGCCCGCCGGAGGCGATTGTCAGCGGAGGAGAGGTCCGACAAAATACGCGCTGTGAGCGCCGGCCGGCCCCCGTCCGCCGGGGGATGCCAGCGGGCGATGAAGGGAATCCTGGAGTGCCCGAGCCCTCCGGCAACCCCGAAAGCCCCGACCAAGCCCTTCCGGGGGAGAACCGCCTCCGGGAAGTCCTCCAACGGCACGCCATCGCGACCATCCATACCCTGGAGCAGAAAATCTCCGCCGCGGGCCCCGCCCGCCAGCGCGTTGAGCCCCGGCCCCTCCGCCTCGCCCTGGACTCCCTCGCCGGCCGCAAGGAAGTCGTCGCCCTCGATCGGGCGGGCGCCCCCTGGTACCGCCTCAGGGCCGCCCCGCCGCCCGCCTGGCGGGCGCGCCTCGAGGCCCAGGCGCCCATCTTCGAGGCCGTCAACGCGCCGGCCTTCGCCCTTCTCCTCGCGCAGGCGCTGGAGATCGCCGCCCACAAGGCGCTCCGCAAACAAAGCCGCCCCGAGCCCCTCGGGGGGTTCAAGGATTTGTCCGAGCACGACGACAGCGCGCCCTACTCCCGGGAGGATCCGCCCGAGCTCGGGGGCGGCGAAGGCGCCCCGCCCCCATTGAGCCTTCTCGTGCAGGATCCCGACCACGGCCGCGCGGGCATCCTGGTGAGGAACGCCCGGCCTTGGCTGTATCCCGACAGCGAGGGGGTTCGGGAGGCTCTCCTCCAATGCTGCGCGGTGGATGCCGTCCCCGTGCTGGTCGCGCGGCGGATCGCGCTCGCGGAATTCTCCGGGGTCCTTGGAGCCTGCGGGATCATCCTCCACCAGACTTACCACCAGCGGTACCCGCGGGCGTTCGCCGAGCTCGCCGAATACGCCCGGCACAAAACCCTCCTCGGCTACAGCGACATCCGCCTCGGGAACGAACCCGACGCCCGGCTGATGAAATTCTTCGCCCAAAGCCTCCCGGCCGCCCTCCCCGAGGCCCGCCGGAGGTTCCAGGCGCGCAAGGATCTTCTCCTCGCCTATGGGGAGGGGAAGATGGGCTACGGCGCCCTTTGCGCGCGGCTGGGGGTGCGCCGGGGGGTGGAGGACAGGGGGGAGGAGGAGGAGCCCGGCTATCTCGACCGGGGGGGGATTTGGGTGCCCCGGGACAAGCTCGGCCCCTCCCGTCCCTGACCCGCCTCCTCCTCACCCGGGGGGCTCCCCAGCCTTCGAAGCGGACGGGAGCGAGGTGAGTCCCCCCGCCCGCATCCGCGCACATGCAAAGCCCGCTCCCGGGCCTATCCGAGAAACGAGAGCAGATCTTCCGAAATCGCTCGGAAATGTTTTGGAAATCTCGAATTAACACGAGCGAAATATTTCAGAAACCCAAATAACCCACCCTCTTTTGAGCAATTCCGTCGTGCTTCCCCGTGGAGCCCGCTTCGAGACCGAGATGATTCCGGCTCGCCAGAAATTTCTCCTCATGCCTGAGGCCTGCTCAGGAATTTCGGAGGGAAAAATGCAAAAACACGGAATGGATCGACGCGACTTCTTGAAGCTCGGAGCGGGCGCCGCGGCAGGGGCCGGTCTTCTCCCCCTGCTCAAGTACCTGCCGGCGGAGGCGGCCGCAGGGCGGGACACCCTCGTCGCGATCATCGGCGACGGCTTCAACAGCATGGACATCCACCGGCAGGGGACCAACCGGCCCAGCTACCAAAACGCTGTCAACCTCTACGACCGCCTGGTTACCTACGGACGAAAGAAGCTCCCGAACGGCGACGTGATGTACGACTACCAAAAGATTGAGCCCGAGCTGGCGGAGTCCTGGGAGTTTGGAGCGGACGGCATGTCGGTCGCCTTCAAGCTCCGCAAGGACGCCAAGTTCCACGACGGCAAGCCGGTCACCGCCCATGACGTGAAGTGGTCTTTCGACCGCGCGGTTTCCCTCGGCGGCTTCCCGGCGGTCCAGATGAAGGCGGGTTCCCTGGAAAAACCCGAGCAGTTCGTCGCCGTCGACGACCACACGTTCAAAATCAACTTCATCCGGAAGAGCAAGCTCACCCTTCCCGACCTCGGCGTGCCCGTGCCCATCGTCATCAACTCGAAGGCCGCAAAGGCCCACGCCACGCAGAAGGACCCTTGGGCCACCGAGTACCTCCACAAGAACCCCCAAGGAGGGGGCGCCTACAAGCTCGAGCGCTGGGTTCCGGGGGAGCAGACCGTGTATGGCCGCTTTGACGGATGGAAATCGGGCCCCCTGCCGGAGATCAAGCGTGTCATCATCCGGGAGGTGCCCTCGGCGGCGACACAGCGCGCCCTTCTCCTCCGGGGAGACGCCGACGTCCTGCTCGATGTCCCGCCGAAGGACGCGAAGGAGCTGGCCGGAAACCCCAAGCTCAAGATGGCGGGCATCCCGATCGAAAACTGCATCCACGCCCTGGGGCTGAACTTGAAGTTCAAGCCCTTCACCGACGTCCGCGTCCGCAAGGCGATCGCGCACGCGGTGCCCTACGAGGAGATTTTCAAGGCGGCGGCCTACGAGCGGGGCGTCCCGCTCTGGGGTGCCAAGTCATCCGACCCGGCGAGCACGCTTTGGCCCCAGCCGTTCCCCTACTCGACCGACCCGGACAAGGCGAAGGCCCTGCTCAAGGAAGCCGGCTACCCCGATGGGTTCGAGGTGACCCTCTCCTTCAACCTGGGGCTCGCCTACTGGTCCGAGCCGACGGCCCTCCTCCTCCAGGAGGGGCTGGGCAAGGTCGGCCTCAAGGTGAAGATCGACAAGATTCCGAGCGCGAGCTGGCGGACGCAGGCGCTGGTCGAGAAAAAACTCCCCATGCACCTCAAGAATTTCGGCGGCTGGCTCAACTACCCCGACTATTACTTCTTCTGGGCGTACCAGCCGAACCGCCTGTTCAACTCCATGAACTACGACAACCCCAAGCTCAACAAGCTGGTGGACGAGGCGCTCCACGCCCCGGTCGGAAGCCCCGGCTACGCGGAGGGGGTGAAGGCGTTCATCAAGATCGCCTTCGAGGACGTGCCGCTGATCCCCCTGTGGCAGCCCTACCTCGACGTGGCCATGCAGAAAAACGTGAGCGGCTACGAGTATTGGTTCCACCGGCAGCTGGACGTGAGGACCTTCAAGAAGTCCACCTAGCGAGCATGATCGAGGGCGCCCGCGCCCTTTTCGGGATACGTCCTTGGAGGGGGGACGGATCTTGATCGGCGTAGGAACGATGTCCCTGATCGGCCGGCGCCTCCTGCAGGCGGCGCCGGCCGTCATGGGCATCATCGTGGTCACGTTCATCCTCACCCGAGCCCTGCCCGGGGACCCGGCGGTCTTCTTCGCCGGCCCCGCGGCGGACGAGAGGTCGATCGCCCAAATTCGGGCCTCGCTCGGCCTGGACAAAAGCTGGCCCGAGCAATTCTGGATTTACCTCAAGCACCTCGCCACGGGCGACCTCGGCAAGTCGCTCACCACGGGCCAGCCCGTCATCCACGAGCTGGCCACGCGCCTCCCCGCCTCGGCGGAGCTGACCCTGACGGGCCTCATCTTCGCGGTCGTCCTGGCGGTGCCGCTGGGCGTTCTGGCCGCGACGAGGCCCAACTCATGGATCGATCATCTCTGCCGCCTTGTCGTCACGGCGGGGGTGTCGCTGCCGACCTTCTTCACGGGCCTTCTCTTCGTCTATGTGTTCTACTACCTGCTCGGCCTCTCCCCCGCTCCCCTCGGGCGCCTCAACATCGTCTACATCGCGCCCCCGGGCGTCACGGGCCTTTTCCTCATCGACAGCCTGCTCGCCTGGGATCTGGAGGTTTTCCGGGCCTCCCTCGCCCAGATGATCCTCCCGGCCTCCACCCTGGGCGTCTTCGCGCTCGCCCCCCTGGCGAGGATGACCCGGGCCGCCATGCTCGGGGTCCTCTCGAGCGATTTCATCCGCACGGCCAGAGCCAACGGCCTGAGCCGCAGGACGGTCCTTTGGACCTACGCCTTCCGGAACGCGATGCTTCCCGTCCTGACCACCCTGGGGATGGTGTTCTCGTTCCTGCTGGGCGCCAACGTCCTCGTGGAGAAGGTGTTCGCCTGGCCCGGCATCGGCTCCTTCGCCATTGAGGCCCTCGTGGCCTCGGACTACGCCGCGGTCCAGGGCTTCGTCCTGGCCATGGCCCTGATGTACGTCGTGCTCAACCTGGCGATCGACGTCCTCTACACGCTGATCGATCCGCGCGTGAGACTCGAGGGATAAGCGAGGCAGAGAATGCGGGACCACTTCCGCCGCTTGCGCTACGTGATGGGGGAAAACCCCATCACCCTCTTCGCGTTCTCATTGTTTTTCCTCTTGATCGTGCTTGGCGCGTTCGGCCCCTACCTCATTCCCTACGATCCGCTGGCCAGCAACACGGCGATTGCGCTGAAGCCCCCTTCCTGGTCCCACTGGTTCGGGACCGACGACCTCGGGCGCGACGTGTTCAGCCGGGTGGTCGCCGCCACCCGGCTGGACCTGGCGATCTCGGTGTCGGCGGTCTCGCTCTCGTTCCTGGCCGGGAGCCTAGCGGGCGCCTGCGCCGGCTACTTCGGCGGCGCGACCGACCGCCTGGTGGGCCGGCTGACGGACACCATCATGGCGTTCCCCCTTTTCGTCCTCGCGATGGGGATCGTGTCGGCGCTGGGGAACACCGTGGGGAACATCGTCTACGCCACGGCCATCATCAACTTTCCCTTCTACGCCCGGGTGGCGCGCGCGGAGGCGAACGCCCGGCGCGAAGCGGGGTACGTCGAGGCCGCGCGGCTCTCCGGAAACAGCCACGGTCGGATCCTCCTCTTCCACATGGGACCAAACATCCTCCCCCCCATGATGGTCCAGATCTCCCTGAACATGGGCTACGCCATCCTGAACGCGGCCGGCCTGTCCTTCATCGGCGTCGGGGTCCGGCCCCCGACGCCCGAGTGGGGGATCATGGTCGCCGAAGGCGCCAAGTTCATCGTCTCGGGGGAGTGGTGGCTCGCCATCTTCCCGGGGCTGGCCTTGATGTTCGCCGTCCTTTGCTTCAACCTGCTGGGAGACGGCTTGCGGGACCTGATCGATCCGAGGATGAGGACCTGATGCAAACGCGCGTTCCGCTGCTCGCCGTGGAAGATCTGTCATTGGAATTCCGCACCCGGACGGGGATCGTCCGCGCGCTGGAGCAGGTGAGCTTCGAGGTCGGCAAGGGCGAGATGGTGGGGGTCGTGGGGGAGAGCGGCTCCGGGAAATCCGTCATGTCCTACGCCATCATGGGAATCCTGGATCCGGCGGCGCGCATCACCTCGGGCAGGGTCGTCTTCGGCGGCATCAATCTGCTCCGAACGCCCGAGAGAGAACTCCAGGAAATGCGCGGCCGTGAGATGTCCATGATCTTCCAGGACCCGCGCACGGCGCTAAACCCCATCAGGCCCGTGGGGAGCCAGCTGGAGGACGTCATCTACCGCCACGGGAACTTGAGGGGGGGGAGGATCCGGGAGCGGGCGGTCGAGCTGCTCCGGCAAGTCCAAATACCCGACCCGGAGCGGAGGCTTCACGCCTACCCGTTCGAACTGTCGGGAGGCATGTGCCAACGGGTCATGATCGCCATGGCGGTGTCCTGCTCGCCCTGGCTCCTGATCGCCGACGAGCCCGCCACGGGCCTCGACGTCACCACGCAGGCGGTGATCATGGACCTCATCAAGAGCCTCTCCGCGGAGAACAACATGGCGGCCATTCTGATCACGCACGACCTCGGCCTCGCCGCCGAATACTGCGACAAGATCGTCGTGATGCACGCGGGGCACGTTGTGGAAATCGGGGGCACGGAGCGCCTGTTCCGCTCCCCCCGCCACCCCTACACCGAGAAGCTGATCGGGGCGACCCCGCGGGCCGACGGGGATCTCGGCCGGCTTTCGGCCATTCCGGGGAACCTGCCCGATCTGCGCGCCGAGCTTCCCGCCTGCCGCTACAGCTCCCGCTGCGATCGGTTCTCGGAGGATTGCCTGGAGTTCCCCCTTCCCCGCCTCGAATCCGAGCCCGGTCATCTGGTCGCCTGCCGGTATCCTTTGTGATGGCGCTGGTCGAAGCCCACCGCTTGGCAAAAAAGTTCGAGGTCGGGAGCCCAGGCTTGCTCGCGCGGGCGTCCTCCGCCCTCAAGGGGGAAAAGGCGCGCCCGCAGGAGAAGAGTTACCTCCACGCGGTGGACGACGTCTCGTTCTCCCTCGAGCGCGGGGAGAGCCTGGGGCTCGTGGGGGAATCCGGCTGCGGGAAATCCACCCTGGTCAGGCTGATCGCCCGATTGCACGACCCGACTTCGGGCACGATCCTGTTCGACGGCGCCGACATCGGCGCGATTCCCGCCAAGCAATTCATCCACTCCGAGCACCGGAAGCGCATCCAGATGGTCTTCCAGGATCCGGCCGACAGCCTGAATCCCGGCTTCACGGCCCTCGCCTCGATCGCCGACCCGCTTCGCCGGCTCGCCTGGATGCGAAGGGGCTCGGGGCTGAGGCGGCGGGTGGAAGAACTCGCGGAGATGGTCGGGCTCTCGCGGGAGCTGCTGCCGCGGTATCCGCACCAGCTCTCCGGGGGCCAAAAGGCCCGCGTGGGCATAGCGCGGGCCATCGCGCTCGAGCCTTCGCTCCTGATCCTGGACGAGCCGACGTCCGCCCTGGACGTGTCGGTCCAAGCGGTGATCCTCCACCTCCTCGAAGACCTCAAGAGGCGGCTCGGGATGAGCTACCTGTTCGTCTCGCACGACTTGAACGTCGTGCGGCTGCTCTGCCAGCGCGTCCTCGTGATGTACCTGGGAAAGATCGTCGAGTCGGGCCCGACCGAAGACTTGTTCGACCGCCCCCGTCATCCCTACACGCGCGCCCTTCTATCGGCGATCCCCGCGGTCGAGACGGAGCAGCGGGTCGCCCGGATCCGCCTCCCCGGAGAGCCGATGAGCCCGATCGACCCCCCGCCGCATGTTTGCCGCTTCTACGGACGCTGCCCGAAAGGGGAGGATCTCTGCGCGGCGAAAATGCCCCCGTTGCTCCCCTATCCCGATGGCGGCCTGGCCGCGTGCCACTTCCCCGAGGAGCATCCCCGGGTCGCGGGCGGAAAGGCGAGAACCGCATGAAAGGATGGCCGCCCGAGACCGGGAGCCTCGACTTCGCCTCCCTCCGCGTCCTCTACGCGGAGGGGGCGCTCACGCCCACCCGAGTGGCCGAGGCGGTGCTCGCGCGCATCGCCCGCCGCGGCGAGGACCACGCCTGGATCCGCCTTCTGCCCGGAGGAGACGTCCTCGCCCGGGCGAAGGAGCTCGAGGGGCTCCGCAAATCCTCCGCCGCGAGGAAGATCGAGGAGGCCCTGCCGCTCTACGGGCTTCCCTTCGCCGTCAAGGACAACATCGACTGCGCCGGCATCCCCACGACGGCCGGCTGCCCGGCCTACGCCTACACCCCCGAGCGGACGGCGCCGGCGGTCCAGCGCCTCATCGACGCGGGCGCCATTCTGATCGGAAAAACCAACCTCGATCAGTTCGCGACGGGGCTGGTGGGAACACGCTCGCCATACGGCGCCCCCAAGAACCCCTGCGATGAGCGCTACATCCCCGGCGGCTCCAGCTCGGGCTCCGCCGTGGCGGTGGCGGCGGGCCTGGTGAGCTTCGCCCTCGGCACGGACACGGCCGGCTCGGGCCGGATCCCGGCGGGCTTCAACAACATCGTGGGGCTCAAGCCCACGCGCGGAGTCGTGAGCACGACGGGGGTGGTGCCGGCCTGCCGCTCCCTGGACTGCGTCTCGATTTTTGCCCTCACGGCCGCCGACGCGCTGGCGGCGCTGCGGGCGATGGCGGCCGAGGACCCCGGGGACGCCTACTCCCGCCCCCTCCCCGCGGCATCCGCCCTCGCCGCGCCGGACGGCGTCCCGGCGGGGTTCCGGGTGGGGGTCCCCGGGAAAAGACACCTCGAATTCTTCGGGAACCGCGAGGCGGAGCGGCTCTTCGAGGGGGGCCTGGAGCGGCTGGGCGGAATGGGCTTGAAGCCCAAGGAGATCGACTTTCGGCCCTTCCGGGAGGCGGCGGAGCTGCTCTACGGAGGCCCCTGGATGGCCGAGCGCCTGGCCGCGCTGGGCGATTTCATCCGGGCCCATCCCGAGGCCGTGCACCCGGTCACGCGCGAGCTCATCCTGGGCGCGGCGCGCTACTCCGCCGTCGACGCCTTCAACGCCTTCTACCGGCTCGAGGCGCTCCGCCGGGAGGCGGAGCGGGCCTGGGAGGAGATGGACGTCCTGGTCGTCCCCACCGCGGGCACCATCTACACCGTGGCCGAGGTGGAGGCCGAGCCCGTCCATCTCAACAACAACCTCGGCTACTACACCAACTTCCTCAACCTGCTCGACCTCTCGGCCATCGCGGTCCCCAACGGCTTCCTGGCGGAGGGCCCGCCGGCCGGCGTCACCTTCATCGCGCCCGCCTTCCGGGAGGGCCTCCTCTGCGCCCTGGGGGGCGAGTTCCACCGCCGCACGGGCCTCAGATGGGGGGCCGCCTGAGGCGGCCGAGGGCACGCGTCCAGCCAGCCTGTGATTTTCCTGGAGCCGACGGGGGGACTCGAACCCCCGACCTGCTGATTACGAATCAGCTGCTCTACCGGCTGAGCTACGTCGGCCCGAAGGCGAAACCGCCCGTCCGTCCAGGGTTATTGAACACGCGGCCCTCTGGCCCGTCAAGGCGGCCGGCCCCGCCCCGCGCCCCGCTTGACTCTGCCCCCCCCGCGGCGTAAAGCTTTGATTCCCTTGGGTGCCGCTAGCTCATCTGGTAGAGCAACGGACTTTTAATCCGTAGGTGCCGGGTTCGACTCCCGGGCGGCACACCAGCTTCATCCTCGGTTCTCCCGCTCTTCCTCGTGTGGGGGCTTCGCCGGCCAGCGGCGGGCCCGGGGCGGGCCGCCCGACGGCTGGCCGTGGGCGCCCCGGCGGTCTAGAATTGGGGGAAGCTCCTCCCCGTCCCAGGCCGGTAAGAAGGAAGCCATCCGTGGATTTCGAGCTGACCGACCGCCAAAAGGAAGTTCAGCGCAGGGCGCGCGATCTGGCCAAAAGGGCCATCGCCCCCAAGGCAACCCACTGGGACGAGACCGAGGAGTACCCGTGGGAGAACGTCGAAAAGCTCGTCGAGGCCCAATTCATGGGGATGACCATCCCCGAGGCCTACGGAGGGCCCGGGCGCTCCCTGATCGAGGCCATCCTGGTCGTGGAGGAGATGGCCAAGGTCTGCGGCATCACGGGGCGCATCGTGGTCGACAGCAACATGGGAGTGGTGGGGGCCATCGCGACTTACGGGACCGAGGAGCAAAAACGGCGGTACCTCCCCATGGTGCTGAAAGGGGACAAGCCGGCCATCGCCATCACGGAGCCGCAGGCGGGAACGGCCGCGACCGAGATGGAAACGACCGCCGTCCTGGATGGCGGCCACTACGTCCTGAGGGGCCACAAGAAGTACATCACGGGCGCCGGCGTCTCCCACATCAACCTCGTCTTCGCCCGGATCATCCACAACGGGACCTTCAAGGGGATCGGAGGGGTAATCGTCGAGAAAGGAACGCCGGGCTTCAAGATCGGCAAGCGCGCCTACATGATGGGCCTCCGGGGCATCCCCGAGACGGAGGAAATCTTCGAGGACTGCCGCGTCCCCCGGGGCAACCTGCTCGTCATCGGCTTCGGCCGCCTGATGTCGGCCTACAACGCCCAGCGCGTGGGGGCGGGGACGGTGGCCTTGGGCATCGCGCAGGGGGCCTTCGAATTGGCGGTCGAATACGCCAGGGAGCGGACGCAGTTCGGGCGGCCGATCGCGGAGTTCCAGGGGCTCCAGTGGATCCTGGCCGACGCGCGCATCCAGCTGGACGCCGCCCGCCTCCTGCTCCACCGTGCCGCGGTTCAGATCGACGCGGAAACCGGCTTCCCCGACGTCCACCTCGCGGCGATCGCCAAGACCTACGCGGCCGAGACGGCCATCAAGGTCACCAACGACGCCTTGCAAATCTTCGGCGCGGCCGGCTACTCGCGCGACTTCCCCCTGGAGCGAATGGCGCGCGACGCGCGCATGTTCACCATCGGGGGAGGGACCACCCAGGCCCAGCGCAACGTGATCGCCTCGGGCATCTTCGGCCAGAAATTCTCCCAGCGCCGGGAAGGCTCCTGACGCCCCTCAGAGAATCTGACCGTCGTATTCGCTCTTGTCGACCGCGGCTTCGACGAGCGTGAAGGTGCCGCTCTTGAGGGCCGCCCGGCACGCCCCTTCCAGCTCCTCCTGGCTGCTCACGCGGACCCCCTTCCCTCCATATGCGCCCGCCACCGCCGCAAAGTCGGTGGCCGAGAAGTCAACGCCCATGTTCTTCAGTTTCATCCGACGTTGCTTGAGCTCGATCAGGGCGAGGGAGCGGTCGGCGAAGCAGACGATGGTGATTGGAAGGCCAAGATCCCGGAGGGTGGCGAGCTCTCCGACCACCATCTCCAGGCCCGCATCGCCGGTAAAACAGACCACGGGGCGCTCCGGCCGGACGAGCTTTGCCCCGATTGCGGCGGGCAAGCCATAGCCCATCGTGGCGAGGCCCGTCGACTGGAGCAGGCCGTGGGGCTCATAGCATTGCCAGACTTGGCTGAGGAGGATCCGGTGAGCGCCCGTGTCCGCGGTGGCGATCGTCTCCCGGGGGAACACCTCCCTGCAGGTCTCGACAACGGCGTGCGGCCCCCAGGCACCCTCCTCGAGGGGGCGAAGCGAGGCCGCGACCTCCTCCCGCGCCTGATGGGGAAGCCCCTCCCGCCAGGCGGCGCCATCCCGCAGCGGGAGCCGCGATATGAGCCCGCGCAACGCCGCCTTGAGATCGCCGACGATTCTCAGCTTCGTCCGGAAAACATCGTGCCCGCCGGGCGCCCATCCGATCGAGGCGGAATTCGTGCCCGGGTCCCAGGGCTGGCCCCAGCCGTCGCGCAGCTCCACGGGGTCGAAGCCCAGGCAGAGCACCAGGTCCGCAGCCTTGATGACTTTGAAGAGGGCGCGATCGGCGATCGTCGAGAGCGAGGAGCTCCCGACGACGCGCGGGTCATCTTCCGGGAGCACCCCCTTCGCCTTGTACGAGGCGATCACGGCCGCTCCCGTCCTCTCGACCAGGTCCTTGAGCTCGGCGTGCGCCCGATGGCGGAGGACGCCGACCCCCGCCAGGACGAGGGGACGCTCCGCTTCGGCCAGCCAGCCCGCGAGAATTTGCAGGGCCGCGTCGTCCGCCGCACCGGGCGCGCCTCCATCGGGCCGCGCCTCCGCTTCATCCCGCGCCTCGGCGCGCACCACGCTGGTCGGCACATTCAGATGCACGGGGCCGGGGGGATCAGCGGTGGCGAGGGCGATGGCCTGATCGATGAGAGCCCCCCTGCAGCCTTCCGCGAGGGTCATGCTCCGCTTGGTGATCGGCCCGAAGAAGGCGCAGTGGTCGAAGATCATGTGGGTGCTGGGGGAGCGGGGGTCGATGGCGCCCGTCAGCGCGACCATCGGCGTCCGGTCGAGACGGGCGTTCGCCAGAGCGTTGGCCATGTTGGCGGCGCCCGGCCCGAGCGTGCCGATGAGAACCCCCGGAGCCCCGGTGAGCTGGGCAACCGCGTCGGCCATATAGCCGCCCGAGGTCTCATGCTTGACGAGGTGGAAGGCGATCCCGGCCCGGTCGAGGGCGTCGATGAGATCGAGCACTTCGGCGCCGGGAATGCCGAAGGCGTGGCGCACTCCGGCTTCGCGCAGGGAGCGCGCGATGCGCTCTGCCACGGTCTCCATGGGCGAACTCCGGTGGGCGGGCGGCTTCGCTTACGGGGGCCGGTCCTAGCTGTACTGAATGATCATCCCCTTCAGGCCGCAGAGGATTTTCCCGGCGACCTCGGCGCAGCGCGAACTGGAGGGCGGCATGACGACGCCGACGATCCCCTCCCGGTACAGGCGCTCGAAGGGGTACCGCTTGAGGATGGCTCGTCCTCCGACCAGCCGCATTGCGTGCTGGGACACCTTGGCGCACACCTCGCAGGAGACGTACTTCGATTGCATGACCGCCCGGACGATGTCCTGGTTGGCCATGCCGTCTCCCTGCTCCTTGATGTAGCAGGCTTCGTAGAGAAGGTTCTTCGCGGCCCGAAGCTCCGAGCCCAACTCGCCGATGGTGATCTGATAGAGCACGTCGTGGCTCAGAGGCTCGGGGTTGGGGTCGTACCGCGTCGTCTTGCAGAAATTGATGAGGGTCTCGAAGATGCCCTCCGCGAGCCCCAGGTAGGCGGCGGAGAAGCCCAGGTGGAACATCGTGATGTCGATCTTCCCCAGGGCGCCGACGAAATTCTCCCCGCCCAAAATGTTTTCATGAGGAACGAAGGCGTTTTCAAAGATGATGTTGTCGCTCGCCGTGCCCCGCATCCCCATGGCGTCCCACACCACCTGCACCTTGGAGCCCTCGGTCCCCTTGGAGACCACTGCGGTCATGAGGCCCTCGGCGGCCGTCTTCTTGCCGGCGAGGAAGCCTGTCGTGAAGTAGTAATCGGCAAATTCGCCCACCGTGGCGGAGATCTTCGTGCCGTTCAGACGGTAGCCCCCGTTCTCCGGCGTGAAGGTCGTCTTCAGGGTGACGAGGTGGCGGAAGCTCATCCCCCGCTCGGCCGTGACGGAGGAGAAGAGCTTCCCGTTTTGGGCGATGTCGGGCAGGACGCGGCCCTTCTGGCCCGCGTCGGCAAGCTTCTCAAAGAGGGTGGAGCAGGTGCAGTGCATGTTCCAGGACATCGCGGTCGAGGGGCACACTTTCCCAATCTCGAACAACACCATGTTGTAGGTCAACGGATTCGCGGCCGCTCCCCCCCACTCCTTCGAGACGCAGATGGCGTTCAGCCCGGAGTCCCGCAGCTCGTCGAAGTTCTCCTTGGGGAAGCGCGAGTTCTTGTCGACGTCCTCGGCCCGCTCGGCGAACTTGGGCGTCAGCGCCTTGACGCGATCCAGGATGTCCTTGTCGTACTTGAGATCCATGAGAGTGGCCATGCCCATCTCCTTCCCCCTCCGCGCTAAATTTCGCCCGCCCCGATTATCGAGGCAGGTTCTTTGTCTTCGAGATTGCGTTGCGCACGAGCTGCTCAGCCGCCTTGCCCGCGTGACGCGCCGCCTCTACACGCCCCGTGACCTGAGCCGCCGCGATCGCGCCCTTGAGGAGCAGACACAGTTGCTTGGCGAGCCCATCGGCGTCCTTGGCGCCCGTTTCCTCGGCAAGCCCCCGCACATAGGCCCGGCCAATCCCCTTTGAGCCCCCGGTGACG
>CAYMWZ010000038.1:0-15537 GCA_964394385.1 uncultured Nitrospinaceae bacterium
GAGGGGAGGATGGGGGCCAAAACCCCCTGCAATTTCGCGGGTCTTCCGCAGCCCGCAACTTTCTCGCGGTCGCGCCCCACGTGGCAACCTTGCCCGGGCTGATGATCTTTGGCGTCGCGCTGGCTTTCAATCTGGTCGGGGACGGGCTCAGGGACGCCCTCGACCCCCGGCTGAGGGTCTAAAGGCCCCGCCCCCTCACCAGAGCGCCTTCAGCCTTCCGCCGTCCAGGTTGAGCGAGACCCCGGTGATGTAGCTCGCCCGCTCGGAGCACAAGAAGACGATGGCGTCGGCCAGCTCCCGAGGCTTCCCAAACCGATTCAGCGCGTTCTTGCGGGCGGCGAGCCGGCGGGCCTCCCCCTCGCTGCCCGCCCCCAGCTCGGCGGCGAGGCCCGGCGCGTTCCGCCGCCAGAGGTCGGTGTCCACCCAGCCCGGGCAGATCGCGTTCACGAGGATGCCCGCCCCACCGAACTCCGTCGAGAGGGATTTGGTCAGGTTGAGCAGGGCGCTGTTCGTCATGCCGCTCCCGAACATGTAGGGGTCGGGCTCTTTTCCCGCGCCCCCGATGATGTTCACGATGCGGCCCCAGCCCTTCCGCCGCATATGGGGTACGACTTCCCGGATGAGCCTTAGGAAGCCGAAAAGCTTGGTGTCGAGCTGGAGCCTGAGCGCCGGGTCGGTCAAGGTCTCGAAACGCCCCGAACTCATGGTGCCGGCGTTGTTCACCAGGATGTCCACCCCGCCGAAGCGATCCGCCGCCTCGCGCGCGAGGCGCGCGATGTCCGCCTCGGCCGAAGTGTCCGCGACGACCGCCAGGACCTCGCCCCCCGTCTCAGCCGCCAGCTCGACGCGGGCCCGCTCGAGGGACTCCCGCCCGCGCGCGCAGATGGCCACCCGGGCCCCCTCCTCCAAGAAGCGCCTGGCCGTCTCCCGGCCGATGCCCCGGCTGCCGCCGGTGACGAGGGCCGCCCGGCCCCGGATGCCCAAGTCCATCGCCCTTTGCCCCCTCCCCCCTGGGGTCTCGAACGAAACCCCTCGCCCCCGGCGACCTACAGGCTCCGCGTGGCGCCCCCGTCCACGTGGACCACCGTCCCGGTGACGAAGCTCGCGCGGGAGGAGGCCAAGAAGGCGATGACGTCGCCGATCTCCTCAGGCCGAGCGGCCCGCCCGAGGGGGACGTGCGCCAGCCACCGCCGCCCGGCCTCCTCGGCGGAGACTCCCAGGAGGCGCGCCTCGGTCTCGAACACCTCGCGCAGCCTCTGGGTCTCAACAGGCGCGGGGTTCACCCCCCCCACCCGCACCCCGCGGGCCGCCTCCTCCTGCGCGAGGGCCACCGTGAAGTTGAGGAGCCCCGCGTTCGCGGCCCCGGCCGGAAGCGCCCGCCCGTCGGGCTGCTTTCCCCGATGGCCGATCACGTTCACGATGCACCCTCCGCCTCCCCGCCGGAGGTAGGGCAGCGCCGCCCGGCAGCACCAGATCTGGCTCAGGAGCTTCGAGGCCAGGCTCCACTCCCAGTCCTCGCCCGAGAGGTCCAGGAGCCTTCCCCCTTTGGCTGCCCCCGTCGCGTTCACCAAAACGTCGAGCCCCCCGAGGGCTTCAGCCGCCGCCCGCACCATCCCCTCCGCCTCGGTGAGGCGGGCGCAATCGGCCGTGAAGATCATCGGGCGCCCTCTCCCGCGGGCCCCGATCGCGGCGGCCGCCTCCTCGAGGCGCCCCCGGTCCCGGGCGGCGATGGCCACCCGTGCCCCCTCGGCCGCCAGCGCAGCCGCGGCGGCGCGGCCGATGCCGCCGCTCCCGCCGGTCACCAGGGCGGCCTTGCCCTCGAGTCCCAGGTCCACATTCCCCTCGATGGGCCTAGGCCGGCCGGCGGCGCCGGGGCCAGACCTCGGGGTTCACCAGGCAGGAAGGACGCCTGCCGGCCAGGGCGGCAAGGCAGTTCTTGGCGGCGAGGACCCCCATGGCCGTTCGCGTCTCCAGGGTGGCACTCCCCAGGTGGGGGAGAAGAACCACGTTCTCGAGCTCGAGCAGGGCCGGCTCGACGGCCGGCTCCCCCTCGTAGACGTCCAGGCCCGCCGCCGCGATTTGCTTCGAGCGCAAGGCCTCCGCGAGGGCCCGCTCGTCCACGATGGGGCCCCGGGCGGCGTTCACCAGGATGGCCGTCCGCTTCATGCGCCGGAGCGCGGCCGCTCCGATGAGGTGGCGGGTCGCGGGCGAGAGGGGCGTGTGGAGCGTCACGATGTCCGCCCGCCGCAGGAGGGCCGAGAACGAGACGCGCCGCACCCCCAGCTCGCGCTCGACCTTCGGCGGGGCCGGGTATTCATCGGAGTAGAGCACCTTCATGGCGAAGCCGCGCGCCCGGCGGGCCACGGCCTTCCCGATGCGGCCGAAGCCCACGATCCCCAGCGTCTTGCCGTACACGTCACAGCCCAGCAATTGCATGGGCTTCCAGCCCGTCCAACGGCCCGCGCGCACGAAGCGCTCGCCCTCCCCGATCCGCCGGCTCGCCGCCATGATGAGGGTCCAGGTGAGGTCGGCCGTGGTCTCGGTGAGGACCTCGGGGGTGTTCGTCACCGGGAGCCCCCGGGCGGTCGCCGCCTCCACGTCAATGTTGTTGTAGCCCACCCCGTAGTTGGCGATGACGCGAAGGGCCGGGGCGGCGTCTATGAGCTCCCCGTCGACCCGCTCGGTCACGGTGGGGATGAGCCCGTCCACCTCCCGGACGGCGCGGACGAGCTCCTCGCGGCGGATCAGGCTTTCGCCGAGGTAGATCTCAAGGCGGCAGCGCTCCCGCAGGTAGCGCTCCGCCGCCTCGGGAAGGCGGCTGCACAAGAACACGCGAGGCCCCGCCACCTCCCACCTCCCCTCGTCTGAACGGAGAGAGAATTTGCCTCGAAGATCCGGGAGAGGAGACGAGTCCTAGGTCGCCCGGGTGAACTCCGCGCCGAGCTCCCGCAAAAGCGCATCGAGGCGCTCCTGATCCTCCCCGGCCAATCGGACCGAGAGGCCCACCGTCCAAGTGGAAGGACTCGCGTCGTTCTCGCGGACCCACATGATCTCCGCATGGCAACCCTTGAACACCCCGCCGAGCACCTGAAGGGTGCACTCGATGATACTCGCCGTCTCGGGCCGCTCCGACACGACAACCCCGAACCCGCCCGCGCTGATATCCTCCGGCACCAGGGGCACGTCCGAGAGCGCCGGCACCTCGATGAGGACGGGCAGGTTGAACCGCGCAAAGCGTCTGCTCTCCTCGCCGCCTGTCACAATGACTCCCATGGCCGCCCGGTCCCGCGCGGCAACCGCATTGAGAGGGGCTATTCCGGGGTCGGCGTCGCCTCCGGCATCTGGCTCATCCAGGCCCGGACCTTCTTGTGCAAGACCTTGGCCGGCGCAAACTCGGGGTCGAGCGTCAGCGCCCGGCTGAGGAGCGGCAGGGCCTTTCCGAACTCCCGCTGCCTCACGTGGACGAGGGACTTGTTATAGAAGAGCTTGGGGTCGAACTGATAGATGGAGAGGAGCCGGTCGTAGGCCCCGATCGCGATGTCGAAATACTCATGGCGGCAGGCGATGATGCCCAGCCGATTGAGAATCTGGGGACTCCCGGGGATCGCGGTGGAGGCGATGGCGCGCCCGAACGCCCAGGTCGCTTCCTCCTTGTTCCCGAACCCGACGTAGCACTCCCCCAGCCCGATGTAGGCGTCCAGGTTCTCCGAGTTCAGGGTGAGCGCCGCCTTGAATTCCGCGCTCGCTTTCTGGAACGCCTCCTCCTTGAGGCGCTCGTTTCCCCGCTGGACGAAGCCCTCCGAGTGGCGGCGGAAGAGCTCCCGGATGGTGGGGAACATCTTTCTCGCCTCCTCCAGGATGTGCTCCGCCTGCTTCTTGTCCCCCATGGTGAGGTACAGTTCCGCGCCGCTCATGCAAAGCTCGCGCAGCGCCTCGAACAGGGGCACGCCCAGGCCCTCGAACACCTTCTCCTGCCTGAGATTCTTCACGGCGTCGGCGGCACCGGAGACGGCCTCCAAATAGTGGGCGGAGTGCTCCTTCGCCTCGCGCCTCGAGACGACGCGCTTTCCGAGGAGCTTTTCGATGGCGGCCCGCAGGTTCTCCTCCTCGACGGGCCTTGCGAGGGCGGCCGAGGCGCCCGCGGCGACGGCCTGCTCCGCGAGGGAGGTCTCCTTGGGGCCGTGCAGAATGACGACGGGCGTCTCGGCGTTCTGCTCCCCGGCCCGCAGGGCGGCCACCACTTTCAGGGGGCTCATGTCGGTGAGCGAGCTCGACAGAAACACCAGGCCAAACCGGGTGGAATCGTCCGCGCGGAGAACACTCACCGCATCCTTGGCGACCGCGACATTGGAGAATTGAAGCTCCTTCAAGACCCGCTCAAGCGCCGCTGCGTCCTCGTTATTCTTCTCCGCAAGAAAGATGGCCAAATCCGGATCCGCCGTCTCGCCGGCCGGGGAGGCGGGCTCGGCCCCTTCCGCCTCTTTTCCGCCGCCGGTGGACGTGCTCACGCGACCCTCGAACCGCGCCTTGACGCCGGGGAAATGCCTCTCGGCCTCCTCGAGGATGCGGTCCGCCCGCTCACGGTCCCCATTGGAGTGGTGCAATTGCGCGAGCACGGCGAATACTTCGTGCAAGGCCTCCAAAAAGGCCTTCTCTCCTTTCTCAAATTTCCCTTCTTCCCGGAACTGCTTCACGGCCCCGACCGCCCGAGTCGCGGCCTCGATGAACTTGGCCGAGCGCGCGTTCTCCTCCCTCTTCGAGAGGAGGCGCTTGCCCAAAAGTTTTTCGATGACGCCCCGAAGTTCCTCCTCTTTGACGGGCTTCGCGAGGACGGCCGATGAGCCCGCCGCGACGGCCCGCTTGGCCAGCGGCTCCTCTTCGGGCTTGTGGAGAAAAATGATGGGCGTTTGGGAATTTTTGCCGCCCGCACGCAGAGCGGCGACCATCTTGGGAGGAGTCATCTCCGTCAGCGAACTTGCCAGGAGAATCAGCCCGAAGACGGCGGCTTCCTCCATCCGCAGGACTTCGTAGGCGTCTTTCACGATGGTGACGTTTTGGAACTGGAATTCCTCAAAAATGCCCTTGAAAGCCGAGAGAACCTCGGGGTCGCTCTCCGCCAACAGGATCGGAATTTCAGACGGAACGGTTTCAGTCGCCATGCCGGGCACCTTTTTATAATAAGTTTCAATAGCTTCGCAGGAAGAGGCGGAGATTTCAACCGAAAATTCCAGCCGACCGAATCTCCCCGAGAAGCAACGAAATACACCTTCAAGGGACCGCCCCACCGCCCCCCCGGGGGGAGGGCGGCGGGGGAAATCCGGAGCGGGCTCAGATCCTCACTGAGGGCGCTGTGCTACACTCGGGGCCGCTCCTGGCCCATCCCCCGTCCCGGAGGCGACATGAAGACCGCCCCACTGGAGAAGGTCGACGCAGGCCGTGCCGTCCTCGCCGCGCTCAAGGCAGAGGGCGTGCGGCGAGTTTACACCTTGCCGGGAAGCCACATCCTGCCGGTCTACGACGCCATCCTCCACGAAAGCGACATACAGCTCATCCTCTGCAAGATCGAGGCGTCCATCTCCTTCATGGCCGACGTTCACGGCAGGCTCACGGGGGAGCCCGGCGTCTGCCTGGTCACCGCCGGGCCCGGCGCCCTGAACTCGGCAGGAGGCGTGGCCCAGGCGATGGCCTCGGCGAGCCCCCTCGTCCACATCTCGGGGGCAGTTCCGCCGGGCGCGGGGCGGGAGGCCTTCCACGGCGTGGACGACCCGGACTTCACCCGCAAGGCGTTCGAACCCATCACGAAGTGGAGCGTCCGGGTGGAGGCCATCGAAGAGATCCCCGCCGTCCTCTCCCGCGCCTTCCACGTTGCCCGGAGCGGCCGGCCCGGCCCCGTCCACGTCGAGATGCCCCGGGTCACCAACACGAGCCCCAACATGATCGCGGCGGAGCCCGCCCCCGCCCCGCCCTACGCCCCCCTCCCCCCCGCCTTCGCCCTACCGGAAGGGGAGGAGCTGGAGGCTCTCCGCGACGCCCTGCGCCGGGCCGAGCGGCCTCTCATCGTGGCCGGAAAGGGCGTCCCGCGCCGGGGCGCCTGCCTTCTCCTCGCCCAAGTGGCCGAGCAGCTCTCCGCCCCCGTCGTCCAGGTGCAGGACGCCCTCGGCGCCTTGCCGGGGGATCACCCCTTCGCGGCGGGTTTCCTCTCGATGTGGAGCGTGAGCCCGGCCGCCCGGGCCGCCCTCCGGGAGGCCGACCTGATCCTCGCCGTGGGGATGCGCCAGGGGAGCTCCACGGCCAAGCGCCTCTATGAGATAGCCGGGGCGCCCATCCACTTCGCCAGCTTCGACGGGCCGGGGGAGGCCCTCCCCGGCCCCCGCACCCTCGCCGCCGACCCGCCCGCCCTCCTCGCCCGCCTGAGGGAGGGCGCTGCCGAGGCCCCGCCCGAGCGGGGAGAAGCCGTCCGCCGGGCCTTGGCCCTCGCCCGCGAGGAGGAGCGGCGCCAGATGCGCGTCCTCCTCGACCGCCACCGCGAGGACGTCCCCTTGCATCCGGGCGTGGTGGCGGATGCCCTCTGCCAGGAGATGGCCGAGGACGCCATCCTCGCCAGCGACGTGGGCAACTGCGCCGTCTGGCTGCGGAGCCTCGTGCCCATCCGGGGGCCCTTCTCCCACCTCCAGAGCGGCACCTGGAACTCCATGGGCTTCAGCCTCCCCGCCTGCATCGCCGCCAAGCTTGCCTTCCCGGAGCGGGAGGTGGTCGGCGTGGCCGGGGACGGGGCCCTCCTGATGACCTTGGGGGAGTTCTCCACCGCGGCGGACGCGGGGACCCCCATCGTCATGGTGGTGCTTAACGACGCGGGCTGGGGCATGATCGCCCAGATGCAGAGAGCCTCGTTCGGCCGCTCCGGCGGGTACGCCTACCGCGAAGCCGACCTCGCAGGGACGGCGCGCTCCCTGGGGGGGGAGGGCTTCCGGGTGGAGACCCCAAAAGAGCTCCGCCCGGCCCTCCGGCAGGCCCTCTCCTGCGGGCGGCCCGCCGTGGTGGACGTAATCACGGGAGACTACCCTTACCCCTCCTTCGAGTTCCGTTAGGCGGACACCGCCCGCCTCCTCCCAAAGCGGAAATGAATCTCCCGCCGCTTGGCGCAGGCCCCCCGGCTTGCTATAAATCGGGGAGCCGCCGGAGAAGACTCGGGGACGCCGCCGGATGGACCACCAGACCATACTCATCATCGCCGCCCACCCGGACGATATCGAGTTCCGCTGCGCGGGCTCGGCCGCTCTGTGGGTGCGCCAGGGCCGTCGGGTGGAGTACTGCCTGTGCACGAGCGGCGAGAAGGGTTTTAACGGGAACGGGTGGCGCCGCTTCTCCGCGGAGGAGCGGCGGGCCATCCGGGAGACCGAGCAGCGCGCGGCCGCAGCGGCCGTCGGGGCCGCGGCGGTCCACTTCCTCCGGCACCCGGACGGGGAGCTCCGGAACATCCCGGAGTTCAGGCGCGACCTCGTTCGCCTCATGCGGAGGCTCAAGCCCGGCCTCGTCGTGAGCGGAGACCCCTCCATGGACGCCTACGACAGCTTCTACGGCTACCACAGCGACCACCGCGCCGCCGCCCAGGCGGTCTTCGACGCGCTCTACCCGGCCGTGGGGAACGAGCACTTCTTCCCAGAGCTCCTGGAGGAGGGCCTCGAGCCCCACCGCCCCAAGGAAGCCTACTTCGGCCACCCCGCCCGGGCGGACGTCTGGGTGGACATCGCCGAGACCTTCGACATCAAGATGGAGGCGCTGGCCTGCCACAAGAGCCAGATCGAGGACATCGGCGAGATCATCCCCCGGATGCGCGAGTGGGCCAAGCGCTCCGGCGAGGGCGGAGGGCTCGAGTGCGCCGAGGCCTACCGGAGGCTCGAAGTGCCCGAGTAGGCACACCTGCCTTACAAAGCGGGACGGATCCCGTTATAATCCCTCTTGAACGCCAGCCGGCCAGAATCCATCCATGGGAGCACCGTGCTCGGATATCAGGGCAAGACCCTTTACATCGACCTCGCCGCCCGCACCAGCCGGGCCGAGGAGTTTGACGAGACCTTCGCCCGCAAGTACCTGGGCGGAAACGGCTTTTGCGCGCGCCTTCTCTGGGACCTCCTGAGGCCCGGCACGGACCCTCTCTCGCCCGAGAACGTCATCGCCTTCGCCGTGGGCCCCTACACCGACAGCGCCGTCCCCAGCGCGAGCCGCGCCTGCATCGCCGCCAAAAGCCCCTTGACGGGCCTCTTCTTCGACAGCACCTTCGGCGGCTCCTGGCCCATCACCTTCAAGCGCACCGGCCACGACGCCGTCGTCCTCCACGGCCGCTCCGAGGAGCCTGTGTACCTCCTGCTCAGCGAGGAAGGCGCCCAATTCCGCGACGCGAAGGACCTTTGGGGCAAATGGATCCGCGAGACCTGCGACGCCATCTCCGACCGCGAGGGAGGGGCGGACGTCATGGCCATCGGCCCCGGCGGAGAGAATGGGGTGCGCTTCGCGGCCATGGCCCACACCTGGCGCAAGAGCCGCGACGGCATCAGCGGCCGGGGAGGCATGGCGGCCGTCCTGGGGAGCAAGAACGTCAAGGCCATCGCCGTCCGCGGCAAGGCCAAGACCGAGGTGGCCGACCCCAAGGCGCTGCGCGAGTACGTGAACGCCACGGCCGGGGATGTCCGCACGGGCACGGCCGCCCTCCACAAGTACGGCACCCCCATCCTCGTCAACATGATTAACAAGATGGGCGCGCTGGGAACGCGCAACCTCATGACCGAGGTTTTCGAGAGCTGCGAGCCCATCAGCGGGGAGTACATGCGCGAGCACTTCCTCAACAAAGACACCACCTGCCTCAAGTGCCCGGTGGCCTGCGGGAAGAACTACGAGATGAAGGGGGGCCGCTTCGACGGCCTCAGGTGGAAGCTCCCCGAGTACGAGACCATCTTCGCCCTGGGCACCATGCTGGGCATCGGCGACCCGGGCGTTCTCCTCCGGGCGAACATGCTCTGCGACGAGCTGGGGCTCGACACCATCTCGGCGGGGATCACCATGTCGCTCGCCTTCGAGTGCTTCGAGCGAGGCCTCCTCACACGGGAGGACGCCGGCTGCGAGCTCCGCTGGGGGGACGCCGACACCATGCTCAGGCTCCTGGAGGATATCGCTCACCGGCGGGGCTTCGGGGCCCGCCTGGCCGAGGGCGGCCAGCGCCTGGCCGAGGCGATCGGGGGGGAGGCCCCGCGGCTCCTCTACGCCGCGCGGGGGCTTGAGCTTCCGGCCCACAGCGCGAGGGCGCTCAAGGGAATGTCCATCGGGTACGCGACCGGCACCCGGGGGGGCAGCCACCACGACACCCGCCCCACCCTCCAGTACGCCTCCGACCACGACAACACCACGCCCGAGGGGAAACCCCTCTTCGCCATCCGCACCCAGAACTTCACCGCCGTGGGGGACTCCATCACGCAGTGCCGCTTCACGGCCGAGCGCGGCTATGGCGCCATGGTGAACGATAAGTACGCCCAGATGCTCAACTGGGTGACCGGCTGGGACACCACGGCCGAGGAGGTCGAGCGGATGGGCGAGCGCATCTGCAACCTCGAGCGCGCCTTCCACGTGCGCGAGGGGGTGGACCGCGCCCGCGACACCCTCCCCCACCGGGTGATGCACGAGCCCATCCCCGAGGGGCCCCACAAGGGGATGCACTGCCCGCCGGAGGAGCTCGAGCAGATGAAGGACGAGTACTACCGCCTGCGCAGGTGGGACGGGAGAGGCATCCCGAGCGAAGCCACCCTCAAGCGCCTGGGCCTCGAGGACGTGGGAGAGACTCTCGCGGCGGTCAGCAGCTCGGCGAAATAGGTTTCTTGCCCCGGGAAACCGCGGCTAAATCGCCTCCTCGCCGCGCTCGCCCGTGCGGATGCGGATGCAATCCTCCACGGCCTGCACGAAGATCTTCCCGTCGCCGATCTTCCCTGTTTTCGCCGCATCGGAGATCGCCTTCACAATACCATCCGCGCGGCTGTCCTCGGCCAGGATCTCGATCACGATCTTGGGCAGGAAGTCCACCACGTACTCGCTGCCGCGGTAGAGCTCGGTGTGGCCCTTCTGCCGACCGAACCCCTTCACCTCGGTGACCGTCATGCCAGCGACCCCGGCCTTGCCTAGCGCCTCTTTCACCTCGTCCAGCTTGAACGGCTTGATGATTGCCGTGATCAAACGCATCGCTCACCCTCTTTCCGCTTGTTGATGGGCCCCTCGGAGGGCGGCCCCCATGGGATCCTCCCGGGCTCGAAACGGCGGCCCCTCCTCACCGGGCCAGCGCCTCCTCCGGATAGGCCTCCATCCCGTGCTCCGTCAGGTCGAGACCGGCGAGTTCCGCCTCCGGCTCCACCCGCAGGCCGACGATGGGCCGGGCAAGTTGCCAAAGAATGTAGGAAAGAACAAAGGTGAGGGCCCCAACGGCGACTACCCCCGTCAATTGCTTGACAAGGAGGGAAACCCCGCCGCCGTAGAAGAAACCCACCACCTCTTTGTTGATGGTGGGTGAGGCGAAAAGGCCCACGGCCAGCGTCCCGTAGATGCCACATACGAGGTGGACCGAAACGGCGCCGACGGGATCGTCCACCTTAACCCGATCCAGGAACGGGACCGAGAGGCAAACCAGAACGCCGGCCCCCAAACCGATGATGACCGCCCCCAACGGAGTGACGTTGGCGCAAGGGGCCGTGATGGCCACCAGGCCAGCCAGGGCGCCGTTCACGCTCATCGAGAGGTCGGGCTTCCCGAAAAAGATCCGGCTAAAGAGGCTCGAGGCCACCACCCCAGAGGCTGCGGAGAGGTTGGTCGTGACAGCGATGCGGGCGATGTCGTCGGGGGCCGCGGCCAGGGTGCTACCGGGATTGAACCCAAACCACCCCAGCCACAGAATGAACCCGCCCAGGGTGACCATGGCCATGTTGTGGCCCGGGATGGGGTACATTTTTCCGTCCGGGCCGTACTTCCCGAGCCTGGGGCCCAGGACCAGGATCCCGGCCAGGCCCGCCCACCCGCCGACCGAGTGAACCACGGTCGAGCCGGCGAAATCGACGAATCCCAGCGCGCTCAGCCATCCTCCTCCCCAAACCCAGTGGCCCTGGATCGGGTAAATGACGGCAACCAGAAGGAAGCTGAAAATCATGAACGTGGAGAAGCGAATCCGCTCCGCCACGCAGCCCGAGACGATGGTGGCCGCCGTGGCGGCGAAGACCAGCTGAAAAAAGAATTTCGCGTAGAGCGGGATCCCCGCCCAGTTCAGGGACGAAAAGATCCCCTCGTAGGCCTTGCCCATGGCGGGGCTGTTGTCCGGGCCGATGAGGAAATATCCCTTCCACCCGATCAAAGGATTCCCGTCTCCGAACATCAGGGCAAACCCGATGATCCAGAAGGCGATCGAGGAGACGGCCACGACGCCGAAATTCTTGTACAGGATGGCAACGGCGTTCTTCGCCCGGCACATCCCCGACTCCAGCATGGCAAAGCCGGCGTGCATCCAAAACACCAAGAATCCCGTCACCATGACCCAGACGGTGTCCACGGCGACGCGCAGGTCGCCCACGCTCTTCTCCAGAGCCTTCGCATCCTGGGCCCAGGACACATCCCACACCCACAAGACCACGGCCAGCAAAGACAGCGTGGCCGCCCAGCAGAATCTTCGCAGCATTTTTCCTCTCCCGAGTTAGATGCTCTCCTATCTCGCCATGGCGAGGGCACCTGGATTCCGGGCGAGAATGCTAGTCCGAGGATGTTTCCTAAAGGTTTCGCCGGGATTACCACTGCGTTAAAAAATGGCCAAAAAATCGCTCGTTCTTCGGGCACCGCCGCGCAGATTTAATTCTCCCTTCATGTTTTTGAAACCTTCCTGCAACAAAACTCCCTTATGGATCTCTCAGGAGCGCGATGTGGGCCTCGCGGGCGGGCCCTAAGGCCGGGCGTTCCCCTCCCGTTGTGCTCGGCCAGCCCGCCGAAATGATCCCGCTGCCCCAGAGAGGAAATTTCATCATGAAGAACCGATCGGCCCTCCCGTTGCTGGTCGCCTCACTCGCCATCGCCTTGCTCGCCGCCTGGCCGCCCTCTCCCGCAAAGGCCCAGGAGGGCGCCACGCAGCCCCTGTTCTCGCTGGACGGCGGGGTGAACTTTACGACGGCCTACTACTTCCGGGGCGCCAGGCAGGAGGACGCGGGCTTCATCGCCCAGCCCTACGCCAACCTGAGCCTCGCATCGTTCAAGGTCGGGGGCCTGACCATCGGTCCCTCGCTGGGCGTCTGGAACAGCTTCCACGACCAAAAAGGACCGATTCGCTCCAAGCACCACTACGAACTGGACCTTCTCGGGGGGGTGAAAATCCAAGGGCTCGGGCCGTTCATCCTCGACCTCAATTACACCTACTTCAACTCCCCGTCCAACGCCTTTGACGACATCCACGAGGCCGGCTTCAAGGTGAGCTACGACGACAGCGCGCTCGTCAAGACCATCGGGTTCCCCTTCGCGCTGAACCCCTACGTGAGCTTCGCCTTCGAGACCAGAGACAATGCGGGCACCGAGGATGAATACTGGGAGGTGGGAATCGCACCTTCGTTCAAGGGGGAAATCGCGAAAATTCCGTTCAACCTCTCGGTCCCCGTGAAGGTGGGGATGAGCCTGGATTCTTACTACACGGACAAAAAAGGCAGGAACGAGAGGCTGGGCTATGTCTCCGTCGCCTCGGTTGTGGGCTTTGATCTTCCGGCGCCCAAGTGGGCCGGCAAGTGGTCGCTTTCGCTCCGGGTGGAGTACCTCTACCTGGACGCGGCCAGCCTCCGGAACATCAACGACGACCGGGAGCCCAGCGAGGTGATTGGAACCGTGGGCCTCGCCGTCTCCTTCTGAGGAGGAGGGAGGCGGGCCCGCTGCCCTCAGTCGAGCGCCTCCTTGGCCGGGCGGTCGAAGGCCCGCTCCGGGCCGGGGGCCGGGGGCGGCCCCTGCCACTGGCGGCGGATGAAGTATGCCCCCCCCAGGAGGAAGAGGACCCCGATGAGCTTGAGCCAGCCGGGCGAGAGCCAGAAAGGAAGCGACATCAGCAAGAGGCACGCCGGGAAGAAAAACCGGGCCCAGGGCCGGTCGCGCTGCTCCTGCCAGAAGGGAAAGGCGAGGGAGATGACGGCGAGGAGAACGAAGAAGAGCGAGATGGGGCGCGTGAGGAAGAGCATGGGGTCGGCGTTGCTCATGAAGGAGCGGTTCAGGTTCACCTCGGCGATGGGCCCCAGCACCACCCCGATGATCATCGGGGCGAGCGGGAAGCCGAACTTCCGCATGGCGTAGCCCAAGAGGCCAAACCAGAAGAGGGTCCAGACGTCGAAGGTCACGTTGCTTAGCGCGAAGATGCCGACCGCGCAGAAGAGCAAGATGGTGGAGACCAGGCCGTACCGCGGCACGTGAACCACCTTGAGGAAGAGCCTGAGCCCAACGGCCTGGAGGGCGATCATGATGAAGTGGGCCAAGAAGAACGCCACGAAGATCCCGTAGCTCAAGTCCGGGCGCTCGGTGATGAAGGCCGGGCTGGGAATGATGTTGTGGATGAGGAGCGCCCCCAGCATGATGGCCGTCACGATGTCCCCCGGGATCCCCAGCGCCATCATCGTGATGAGGGCGCCCCCCGCCGTTGCGTTGTTGGCGGCCTCCGAGGCGATGATGCCGTCCGGGATTCCGGTGCCGAACTTCTCGGGGTGGCGCGATGCCTTCTTCGCCTGGTCGTAGGCGACGATGTTCGAGATGCTCCCTCCCGCCGCGGGCAGGATCCCCACGAAGATCCCGATGAAAGAAGACCTCAACAAATTCCCTGGTCGCCGAAATATCTCCTTGATCGCCCCCCAATGGTCGATGCGGACCCCCTTCGCCTTAGCCTCGAGGAGGGAACCGCGGGCTTCCTCCTCGGTCTCGATGTCGCTCATGAGCTGGCTGAAGGCGAACAGGCCCACCAGGACGGGCAGGAAGGCGAATCCCTGGCGCAACTCGTCATAGCCGAAGGTGTAGCGCTCGATCCCCGTGATCTCGTCGTCCCCCACCATGGCCAGGAAAAGGCCCAGGAGGCCCGAGATGCACCCCTTGAGGAGGGACTCCCCCGAGAGGGAGGCGATGATGGTCAAGGCGAACAAGATGAGGGAGAAAAACTCCCAGGGGCCGAACTTGAGGCCGAAGGCGGCCAGGGGCGGGGCGAAGAAGACGAGGGCCGCCCAACTCAAGAGTCCCCCGAAGAAGGAGGACCACACCCCCAGCCCCAGCGCCAAGCCGGGCCGGCCCCCACGGGCCATCGGGAAGGCGTCGAATGTGGTGGCGACCGAAGAGGGGGTGCCGGGGATGCCCAGCAGGGTGCCCGAGATGAGGCCTCCCGACAGGCCCCCCACGAAGACGCCCAGCATGGTCGAGAGGCCGTGAATGGGACTCATCCCGAAGGTGAAGGGGAGCGTCAGGATGACCGCCATGGCGATGGTGAAGCCCGGAATGGCGCCCGCCACGATGCCGGCCACCGTCCCCAGCGTCATGGAGAAGAGGATGCCGGGACGGAACACCTCCACGAAGGCGTCGGCGACGTAGTCAATAACCAAGTTCACCCTCCGGAGCGCGCCGGGCTAATTCCAGAACTGGGAGACCGCCTCCCACGAATCGCACAAAATCACGTGCACCCCATCCTCCAGCAACCGCATGGCGTCAAATTCGCTCTCGGGCAGAATCACCAGAAGCATGCACCGGAAGATGAGGAAGAGCACGAGCGTGACCCCCACGGAGACGCCGAGGTAGAAGGGCGCCTTCGCCCACTCCTTGGGGCCGATGGCGACCTGCAAGAGCAGAAGAAAGAGAAAACTCGTCAGCACGAAGCCTAAGACGGGAAAGAGCCAGGCCAAGAGGAAGAAAAGGCCGAACGAGTAAAGGATGTTCCGGTACTTGGAGATTCGGCCGGCGAGGGAAAGGGCCTGGCGGGCCGGGTGGGCGCCGGGCCGGCGAACGCCTTGGACCACGAGCATGAAGGAGAGAACCGCCAGCAACCCCAGGGTGAGGTTGGGCATGAAGGCGGGGCCCATGGTTTCGTAGGGGGCCGGGGGCAACCCCCACCCCGCCGCGAACGTCACCCCGCAGAAGGCGAGGAGAACCAACCCGATCCAAGCGTCCGATCGCCTGCGCATGGGCCTCCACCGGCGAAAGGGGGCGAAGGCGCGCGGGGCCGCCCCGGAGGACGGCCCCGCGCCTCAAGGATGCGGCGGGAGGGGCAGAGGCACCCCCGGCCCGCGCACGGATCAGTTCTGCGCCTTCACCTTGTACAGGCCGACCTTCTTGGCAACCTCCGTCAGGTGAACCAACTGGGCATCCAGGAACTTCTTATATTCGGCGCCCGGGAGGAATTCTACCGTCGTGCCCTTCTCAAAAAGATCCTTGACGAGCGCTTGGTCCTTGGCCGCCTTGCCGAGGGCCTCAACGTATTGGTCGATGATCTCCTTCTTGGTGCCCTTCGGCGTGAACCAGCCG
>CAYMWZ010000039.1:0-15352 GCA_964394385.1 uncultured Nitrospinaceae bacterium
CCCATGATCGGGGGAACGAGCACCTGGGTCGGCCCCGTGATTGGGGCGATCCTCCTCGGAGCGGCGCAGCAGGTGGCGACGGTGACCATCTCCTCGGCGCTGAACCTGCTGATCGTGGGGGTCGTCCTCGTGGCCTTCGTCATTCTCGCTCCGGAGGGCCTGGTCGGGCTCTTTCAGCGGCTTGTGAGAGGGAAAAGAGCCTGATGGCCGAGGCACTGCTCGAAGCCTTGAACGTGACCAAGCGTTTCGGCGGCTTCCACGCGCTCACCGACGTCAGCATCCACGTGAACCAGGGCGAGCGCTTCGGCCTCATCGGCCCCAACGGCTCCGGGAAGACCACCCTCATCAACTGCATCTCGGGTGCGCTTCGCAACGACCTCGGGAAGATCGTCTTCTGTGGCAACGACATCACCTCCATGGCCGCCCACCAGCGCACCCGGCTCGGCGTGGCCCGCAGCTTTCAGATCCCCAAGCCTTTCTTCAGCATGACGGTCCTCGAGAACCTCTGCATCCCCCTGGAGTACGCCGCCCACGCCCGCTCCCACGGGGCCGACGTCGCCTCCGAGGCCATGGAGATCCTCCGGCTCATCGGCCTCGACTCCAAGGCGGGTATACGGCCGGGGGGCCTCACCCAGATCGAGATGCGCAAGCTCGAGCTGGCCCGGGCGATGGCGGCCAAGCCCAGGCTCTTGATCTCGGACGAGGCGATGGCCGGCCTCTCCAGCGCGGAGGTGGACGACATCCTCGCCATCCTCTTCAAGCTGAGCGAGCAGGGGATCACCATCATCATGATCGAGCACATCATGCGGGCCGTCATGAGCTTCTCGGAGCGGATCGTGGTCCTCGACGCGGGCGAGAAGATCGCCGAAGGATCTCCGGCCGAGATCGCGCACAACAAGGATGTGGAGAAGGCTTACCTTGGCGAATAGGATCGTCGTCAAAAACGTGGAGGCTGGCTACGGGTCGGTCCGCGTCCTCCACGGCGTCTCCATCGAGGTGAACGACGGCGAGACGGTCGTCCTGCTCGGGACCAACGGAAACGGGAAGAGCACCCTCATCAAGTGCATCATGGGCATCGTGAAGCCCGACGGCGGGGAGATTTACCTGGAGGCTGACGGCCAGCGGATCGACCTGGTGGGCAAGAGCCCCGAGGAAGTCGTCAACCTGGGCATCAGCCTCGTGCCCGAGGGCCGGAGGCTCTTCCCGAAGCTCACCGCGGAGGAGAACCTCCTCCTCGGCGCCTACCGCCCGGCGGCCCGCAAGGACATCGCCCGCAACCTCCAGTTCTGCTTCGAGACGTTTCCGGTCCTCGAGGAGCGCAAGAGCCAGCTCGCCGGCAGCATGAGCGGGGGAGAGCAGCAGATGCTGGCGGTCGCCCGCGCCTTGATGTCCGCCCCCAAGATTCTCCTCGTGGACGAGCCCTCGGTCGGGCTGGCGCCCATCCTCGTCAACCGGGTCATCGCCAAGATCAAGGAGCTCAAGGAGAAGTACCACCTCACCGTCCTCATGGCCGAGCAGAACTTCAACCAGGCCACCAAGATCGCCGACCGGGGCTACATCATCGTCCACGGCCAGATCGAGTTCGAGGGCAAGGACACCCGGGAGCTGAGCGGCCACGAGCTGGTGAAGAAATTCTACCTGGGCGTGTAGGGAGAGGCCGCCGCTTTCCCCGTTCCGCCCGATTCGCGGATTCGCTAGAATTCCCTTCGACTCATTTCCTGAAGGTGTTGGGGTCGATCCCGGGAGGAATTTTCCGTGAGCGCAGATGCGCGTCCCTGGCCCGCCACCCGCGAGCTCGCCCGACGGATCGCCGAGACTCGCCCCGCCGAGGTGGGCCCCTCCGCCCGCGCGCGGGCCCGCGAAGCCGTGGTGGACACATTGGGCGTCGCCCTCGCCGGCGCGGCGGAGGATTGCGCGCGCCTCGCGCTGCGCCTGGCATGCGAGGAGGGCGCCGGCCCCCGCTCGGCGGTCTGGGGGGCGGCCGAGCGCACCAGCCACTCCTGGGCCGCCTTCGTGAACGGAACGGCGGGCCACGCCCTCGATTTCGACGACGTGGACTGGGTGATGATGGGCCACCCGAGCGTCACCCTGACGCCTGCCCTCGTCGCCCTGGCCGAAGAGCGCGGCCTGGGAGGGGGGCCCCTCCTGGCCGCCTATGCCGTGGGATTCGAGCTGCTCCGCGTCCTGGGTCGCGCCTTGAACCCCGTTCACTACCGCCGGGGCTTCCACGCCACGGCCACCCTGGGGGCGGTGGGGACGGCGGGGGCCTGCGCCCATCTCCTGGGGCTGGACGCCGAGCGCGCCCGCCACGCTCTGGCCCTCGCGGCGAGCGAGGCGGGCGGGCTGGTGTCGAACTTTGGGACCATGACCAAGCCCTTCCACGCGGGTCAGGCCGCCCGGGCGGGGCTCGTCGCCGCCCGCCTGGCCGAGATGGGCTTCACGGCGGCGGCGGACGCCCTGGAAAGCGGCTTCACGGCCGCCTTCGCCGCCGAGGGGGCCGACTGGGAGGCGGCCGCCCGGGGGTGGGGCCCCCCCTGGGACATCGAGGAGGGGGTGTGCGTCAAGATCCACCCCTGTTGCGCCATGACCCACCCCGGGATCGACGCCATGCTCGATCTCTGCCGGCGGGAGGGGATCCGCGGGGAGGAGGTCGAAGCCATCGGGGCGCGGGCATCCAGCATGACCCTCAAGGTGTTGCGCTACCGGCTGGCCGCGACGGGTCTGGAGGGGAAGTTTTCCATGCCGTTTTGCCTGGCCTCGGCCGTGGTGGACGGACGGGTGGGCCTCCCCCAGTTCGAGGAAGCCCGCGTCCGCCGGCCCGAGGTCGCCGCCCTCCAGGAGCGGGTCGAGTTCGAGCTCGACCCCGAGCTCGCCCGGAGCGCCCCCGAGAGCGAGCGCACCGAGGTCTGGGTGCGGCTCAAGGACGGCCGCGAGTTCCGGGCCAGCGAGGAGCGGGCCAGGGGCCACATCGAGCGGCCCCTCGCCCGGGAGGAGCTGCGGGAGAAGTTTCTGGAGTGCGCGGCGGTCTCCCTCCCCGCCGAGCGGGCCGAGGCGGCCTGGGAGGGCTGGTGGGAGGTGGAGCGCGCGGCCGAGATTCGGGCGCTCACGGCTCTCCTACGCCCCGCCTGAGATCTCCCGGGCGGTCGGCGCCCCGCGGGCGTGGAGCGCCCCTCTCCCCGGGTGGTATAACGTACGGCGTTTTTGCTGCGGGCGTCGGGCGGCACTGTGTTTTTGTCTCCCCCGCCGGGGGGAGGGAGCGGGGATGCGGGAGCGGGTGGTCGTCGCGATGAGCGGCGGGGTGGACAGCTCGGTGGCGGCGGCGCTCCTCGTCGAGCGGGGCTACGAGGTCGTCGGCGTGGGGCTCCGCCTGGCGGACCGGCCCAGGGCGGAGTCCTTCCACCGGGGCTGCTGCGCCCCGAGGGACTTGGCCGACGCCCGGGCCGTGGCGGCGCGGCTGGGGTTCCCCTTCTACGTGATGGACGTGCGGGAGACCTTCCGCGGGGCGGTGATCGACCGCTTTGTCGCCGAGTACGGCCGGGGGCGGACGCCGAACCCCTGCGTGGCGTGCAACCAGATCGTCAAGTTCGACCACCTGGCCTCCAGGGCGCGGGCGCTCGGCGCCTCGCGCCTTGCGACGGGCCACTACGCCCGGAGAATTCAGGCGCCCGAGGGCCGGCTCACTCTCGCCCGGAGCGCCGACCGCGCGAAGGATCAGACCTACTTTCTCTTCGGCCTCACCCAGGAGCAGCTGCGGCTCGCCATGTTCCCGCTCGGGGATTTCGACAAGGCCGCCACGCGCGGAGCGGCGCGCCGCCTGGGCCTCACCAACGCCGAGAAGCCCGAGAGCCAGGAGATCTGCTTCGTCCCCGAGGGCGACTATAGGGCCTTCCTCCGGCGGGAGCGTCCCGGGATGGACCGGCCGGGCCGGATCGTGGACCTGGGGGGAGCCGTGGTGGGCGCCCACGCCGGGGTGGCCGGCTTCACGGTGGGCCAGCGCCGGGGGCTGGGGCTGGCGGGGGGCGCCTCCCCCCGCTATGTGGTGCGGCTTGAGGCCGAGACGGCAACGGTGGTGGTGGGCGGGCGCGAGGCGCTCGAGCAGGCGAGGTTCCGGGTGGAGGGGGTGCGCTGGTCCCTTCCCGCGGGGCGGGGGGGGAGGCGGCTCCTCGTCCAGGTGCGCCACCGCCAGCGGCCGGCCCCCTGCCGGGTGGCGCCGCTGCCCGGGCGGGCGGCCGAGGTGGAGCCGGAGGACCCCGCCGCCCTGGGGGCCGTCGCCCCGGGCCAGGCGGCCGTCTTCTACGAGGGAGACATTCTTCGGGGGGGCGGCTGGGTGGCCGGCTGAGGGCCCTTACCCTGGCGGCCACTCCATCCGGCGCCCCCCGAGCAGGTGGAAGTGGATGTGGAAGACCGACTGCCCGGCGTCCTTGTTGCAGTTGGCGACGACGCGGAAGCCGTTCTGGGCGATGCCGCGCTTGCGGGCGATGTGGTTGGCCGCCAGGAACATGGAGCCGATCAGCTCGCGGTGCTCTTCCCCGACTTCCAGCAGAGTCTCCATGTGTTGCTTCGGAACGATGAGGACGTGAGTCGGCGCCTGGGGTTTGACGTCTTCGAAAGCGAAGAGCTTTTTGTCCTCGTACACCTTCTTGGAAGGGATTTCCCCCGCGACGATCTTGCAAAAGATGCAATCCTTCATACACCCCTCGTGAAAGGAGGAAAGGAGAAAACCTCAGGGCGCCGATCTTAAACCCTGCCATGGCGCATGACAAGGAAGGCTCCCTCCGGGCCGGTAGGGGGTGCCGCTCGGCCGGGGAGTTGCGCGGAGGAAGGGGATATGCGAATCCTGTCTTGTGGCTTAGCCCGATGAAAGAAGCCCCAGGGGGGCGCGTCCTCCCACCCGGGGACCTCTTTTGCTCTATCCGCCCCTTGCGCACGCGGGGGGCGAGGCCGGCCGAGAGGAGAGCCTCATGAACATCAGCCGAACGCTTGTCGAGCACGTCCACGCGGTTGAGTACGGCGCCCTCCCCGAGGAGGCGCGCGATCGGGCGAAGTATTTTCTGCTTGATTTCCTGGGCGTGGCCCTCCGGGCGAGGGAGGCGGCCAGCTCGCGCGTCTTCTACAACTTCACCCGGAAGCGCGCCCCCAAGGGCGGCCCCTGCACCGTCATCGGCTCCTCCCTCAAGACCGACGCGCCCTACGCCGCCCTCGCCAACGGGGGGGTGAGCCATGCCATCGAGATGGACGACGTGACCACCCGATCGAGCCTCCATCCGGCGGTGAGCGTCATGCCCAGCACCCTCGCGGTCGCCGAAGCCCACAGCCCCGATCCCCGCCGCGTCATCGCCGCCATCGTGGCGGGCTACGAGGTGACCAACCGGGTGGGCAACGCGGTGAATCCCACGAGCCACTACAAGCGCGGCTTCCACCCCACAGGCACCTGCGGCGCCTTCGCCGCCGCCGTCGCGGCATCGAAGATGCTCGGCCTCTCCCTCGACGCCACGACGAACGCCTTCGGCATCGCCGGGAGCCAGGCGGCCGGCTCCATGCAATACCTCGACAGCGGCGCCTGGACGAAGCGCCTCCACCCCGGCTGGGCGGCCCACAGCGGCATCGTGGCCGCCTACCTGGCCCAGGAGGGCTACACGGGGCCGGAGGACATCCTGGGCGGGAAGACGGGCTTCCTCCACGCCTACAGCGACGACGCCCACCCCGAGTACGTGGTGGAGCATCTGGGCGAGTATTGGGAGATTTGCCTCTCCGCCATCAAGCCTTACGCCTGCTGCCGCTACAACCACGCCCCGGTGGACGCCGTCATCCGGCTCTGCAAGGAGCACGACATCAAGCCCGATGAGGTGAAGCGGGTCGAGGTGCGGGTCCCCGAGACGGGCACCATGGTGGTCATCGAGCCCCAGGCGCTCAAGATGGATCCGCAGAGCGTGGTGGACGCCCAGTTCAGCCTTCAGTACGCCGTCGCGGTCGCCCTGCTGAGGCGGCGGGCGGGCCTGGAGGAGTATGCGGACGACTTCCTCCGCTCCCAGGTGCACGCCTCGGTCATCCGGAAGATCCACTGCAGCGGGGACGCCGACATGGAAAAGGAGTTCCCGGACAAGTGGCAGGCCCGCGTCAAGATCGAGACCCGCCGCGGCACCTTCGAGGCGCACCAGGAGCACCCCAAGGGAGACCCGCGCAACCCCCTGACGTGGGAGGAGCTCATCGAGCGCTTCCACGATCTGGCGAGCCCCGTCCTCGACGCCGAGGCGCGCCGCCTCCTCGTGGAGCGGGTGCGGGGCCTGGAGAGGCTCTCCGGGATCGGGGAGGTGATGGAGCTGGTCGCCGTCGCCGAGGGCGTCCGGGCCTAATCGGGAGCTTCTCTCGCGGCGGAGGAACTCCACCCCTCGCCGCCTGTGTCGCCCCCTGGAAGCGGGCGTTCCTATCCGGAGGCTTTTCTCCGGCCCCTCTTCCTGCGGGCGCCTCGGCGGGACAGGGGCTGCGCGAAGCGCCTGAGGAGGGAGAGCCCAAGGGCCAGCCGCATCGCCAGCCGCTCGAGCAGGTGGGTCGCCATGTTCGGGGCGTAGCGGCCCGGTTCGCGGGAGCCGAGCAGGAGGAGGCCCAGGAGCTCCTCCTCGGTCCGGAGGGGGACGACGGCCGTCGAGCGCAGCTCCCCGCGGGCCGCCGCCGGGAAGAGGGGCCCGGCCCCCTCGGCCAGATCGCCCCGGAGGAGGACGCCGCCCCCCAGGGGGAGGTGGGTTTTTTCCTCGCCCCCCGCCTTGCGGACGCGCCCGGCCGGCTGCGGGATTCCGTCCAGGGAGCCGAGCAGGAGAAAGCTGGCGTGGTCGAGGGCGAAGCGCCGCTCGATCTCCTCGGCGACGCGGGCGAGGTTCGGGGTCGAGGGCGGGGCCTGGAAGAGCAGGTTCTCGATGGCCAAGAAGTCTCGCTCGATCAGCTCGTTGCGCCGGACGATGTCGATGGTCTCGTCGAGAATGTGGATCAGGTCCTCCCGCTCGCCTTTTAGCCGCTCAAAGAGGCGGTCGCGGAGGCTCAGGACTTTCGCCGAGGCGCTGTCCTTGGTGAGCAGGCCGCTCGAGCGGAGAAGGTCGGGATGATCGAAAAAGAAGCCTGGGTTCTCCTCCAGGAAACGCACCACCTCTTCCGCCGACGTCATTCCTTCTCTCCCCGGGCGCGTGAATGGCATCGAGGCGGGCGGATGGAGATTCGTCGAGCTTCCCTTGGCGAGGTTCAGTCTATCATCCCCCCGGGGATTGACAAAACGCCGCCCCCGGCAGAAAAAGCGGGGCGGTTTCCCGCTTCGTTCCGGAGGCCGCCTCCTGCCTGAGGTCCGGCACATTCCTTTGAGAGGGCACCATGGATCCGTTCCTCCCCGGTCGAGCGACCGTCGGCTTCGTCGGAATCGGCAAAATGGGCACTCCCATGTCGCGGAATCTCCGCCGGGGGGACTTCGCGGTGGTGGCCTACGACACCCGGCCCGACGCCCTGGAGTCCGTTCGGCCCGATGGGGTCCAACCCGCCAAGAGCCTGGCCGACCTGGCCGGGCGCGCCGACGTCGTCATCACGATGTTGCCCGACAGCAACGTGGTCGACGGGGTGGTTCTGGGGCCGGGCGGCCTCGCGGAGCACTTGGCCCGCGGCAAGGTGATCATCGACATGAGCTCCTCCTATCCCGCGCGGACCAAGGCCCTCGCCCAGAAGCTCGCCGCGCGGGGGATCGGCCTCGTCGGGGCGCCGGTCTCGGGCGGCGTCGTGGGGGCGGAGGCGGCGACCCTGGCCATCATGTCCGGGGGGCCGAAGGAGCTGGTGGATGCGGCGGTGCCGATCTTCGAGCGGCTGGGGAAGACGATCGTCCACGTGGGCGAGGCGGTCGAGTCGGGTCACGCGATGAAGTGCATCAACAATTTCCTCTCGGCGACGAACCTCCTCTCCTCCCTGGAGGCCATGGCGCTCGCGGCGAGGCTGGGCCTGGACCCCCACAAGGTGCTCGAGGTGGTGAACAACGGCTCGGGGGTGAACTCGGCCACCCGCGACAAGTGGCCGCGCTTTCTCATCAAGCGCTCCTTCACCTCGGGATTCAGCATGGGCCTCATGCACAAGGATCTCTCCATGGGAAGCGACCTGGCGCGGGAGGCGGGGGCCACCATGTTCTTGCTGAACCACGTTCGGCAGATCTTTGGACTCGGGGTGTCGCGCTATGGGGCCGATTCGGATCAGGCCCACCTGCTCGAGCTCATCGAGGAATGGGTGGGCCAGCGGGTCGGGGCCCCTCGGGGGGAGGGGCCGCGCTCGCAGGAGGGAAATTGAGCTTGAGCGCCTCCGGCCCCCGGGCGCAAGCGAGGCGGCGGCCATGAATCGCCTCACGCGCCATTTGGCGCTTCTCCTTGCCCTTCTTCTTGCAGGCTCCTCCATGGGCGGCTGCGCCTGGTGGGAGAAGAACGTCACGGGGAGAGTCAAGAACATCACCACCCGCCGGCTGATCATCACCTCGGACCCCCCCGGAGCCGATGTGTTCGTGGACGACGTCTACCAGGGGCAGACCCCCCTCACCCTGACCTATTCGGTGGGATTGAGGGACATCATGAAGGGCTTCACCGTCACGATACAGAAGGAGGGCTATCTCCCCCTCCGGCGGGAGGTGACGTTTCAGACCGAGAACCTCACCTTCCGCCTCATCCGACAGCAGGGGCAGTGAGGAGGGGAGGTTCGTCGGCCCTCTCCCGCCGGGGCCGCCCGAATTGACAATTTTCCAACGCGTTGGTAGAAATCCCCTCTTTGCCCGGGCCTTCCCCGTGCGGCGGGTCTTGGAGAAATCAGCCAATCCGGGGCCGGGGGCGCCCGGGGAGCGGTCGGGCCGAGGAGAGGGGCTTCATGTACGCGGTGGTGGAAACCGGAGGAAAGCAGGTTCGGGTGGAGGCGGGTGACCTCCTTCTGGTCGAGCGGCTGCCGGGCGAGGTGGGCGAGACCGTGGACCTGGAGGACGTGCGCCTCATCGTCGACGGGGAGCGGGTCATCGCCGATCGCGGCGCCCTCGGCCGGGCCAGGGTGCGGGCCGTGATCCGGAACCACGGGCGCCTCCGCAAGGTCGTGGCTTTCCGCTTCAAGAAGCGCAAGAACGTCCGCGTCAAGCGCGGCCACCGCCAGCCCTTCACCCAGATCCAAGTGACCGAGATCCTCGCCTCGGGAAGGGGAGGCTAGCCATGGCTCACAAGAAAGCGGGCGGAAGCTCCGCCAACGGCCGCGACAGCTCCGGCCGCCGCTTGGGCGTGAAGCGCTTCGCGGGAGAGCAGGTCAGCGCGGGCACCATCATCGTCCGCCAGCGGGGGACGATCTTCCACCCGGGCGACAACGTGGGCCTGGGAAACGACCATACGCTCTTTGCCAAGGTGAGCGGCACGCTTAAGTTCGAGCACAAGGCGCGCGGACGCAGGACCATAAGCGTCGTTCCCGCCGAATAAATTCCCGATGGGGCCTTCTCCTCTCTCGCCATGTTTGTCGACACCGCCCGCGTGCGCGTCCAGGCAGGCAAAGGGGGCGACGGCTGCCTGAGCTTCCGGCGCGAGAAATACCTCCCCCGCGGGGGGCCGGACGGCGGAGACGGCGGCCGGGGGGGGCACGTCATCTTCCAGGCCACGTCCTCCATCAACACGCTTCTCCATTTTCGGTACCAACCCCTCCTCCGCGCCCCCAAGGGGGAGCATGGCATGGGCAACCGGATGCACGGGGCCGACGGGGAGGATCTCGCCGTGCCCGTGCCGGTGGGGACTCTCGTGCGGGACGCTGAGAGCGGGGATCTCCTCGCCGACCTCTCCGGCCCGAGCCAGGAGGTCATCGTCGCCCGCGGCGGGCGGGGCGGCCTGGGGAACGATCACTTCAAGAGCGCCACGAACCGCGCCCCGCGGCGGACGACGAAAGGCCAGCCTGGCGAGGAGCACACCCTCGATCTCGAGCTCAAGCTCCTCGCCGACGTGGGGCTGGTGGGAATGCCCAACGCCGGCAAGTCCACCCTCATCTCGCGGATCTCCGCCAGCCGCCCCAAGATCGCCGACTACCCCTTCACCACCCTGGAGCCCCACCTGGGGGTGGTGGACCTGGGCGGGTATCGCTCCTGCGTGGTGGCGGACATCCCGGGCCTCATCTCCGGGGCCCACGAGGGAAAGGGGCTGGGCGACCGCTTCTTGCGCCATCTGGACCGGTGCGCCCTTCTTCTTCACCTCATCGACGCCGCCTCGCCGCCCGAGCAGGGGCTGGGGGAGTTCGAGGCCATCTCGCGGGAGCTCGCGTTGTTCTCCCCCTCCCTGGCCCGGAAGCCCCGCGTGGCGGTGCTGACAAAGCTCGATCTCACCGAGGCGCGGGCGGGCGCGCCCCGCCTGCGGGAGGGACTCGAGGGGCGCGGTTTTGAGTGCTGGCCGATCTCGGCCGTCACCGGGGAGGGGATTCCCGAGCTGGTCGGGCGCATTGCGAGGGGGCTGTCGGATCTTTCGCCGGAGGGAGGCAGAGGATCCGCCACCGGATCTCCTCGGGAGGCGAGAGAGCGTTGAGCGGGGCCGCGCGCCGCCGGGAGGAGCCCGCCCTCCGGAGCCGCCGCATCGTGATCAAGGTGGGCAGCTCGGTCCTCACGGCCCCCAACGAGGAGGGGGTGAACCGCCGCGTCTTGGGGCGCATCGCTTCCCAGGTGGCCGAGCTTCGGGTGGGCGGCCGGGAGATCGTGCTGGTCTCCTCGGGGGCGATCGCCGCCGGCGTCAAGCGGATGGGCATGAAGGGCTTCCCGAAGGGGATGCCCGAGCGCCAGGCCGCCGCCGCCGTCGGCCAGCCGGTCTTGATGGAGGCCTACGGCCGCGCCTTCAAGCGGCGAGGGGTGGAGACGGCCCAGATCCTGCTCACGCACGCCGACCTGGACGTGCGGACCCGGTTCCTGAACGCCTGCAACACCTTCGAGGCGCTCCTCGGGCGGGGGGTGCTCCCCATCGTCAACGAGAACGATACCGTCTCCATCGAGGAGATCCGCTTCGGGGACAACGACACTCTGGCCGCCCAGGTGGCCCAGATGGTGCGGGCGGGGCTCGTCATCATCCTCTCCGACGTGGAGGGACTCTACGACGCGGATCCAAAGCGCTCCCCCGGCGCCCGGCTCATCCGGCGGGTCGAGGGGCTGCCCTCCGAGGTGGTCCGCGTGGCCGGGACCAGCGCCAACCCCCTCGCCCACGGGGGGATGGTCACGAAGATGAGGGCCGTGGAGGTGCTCAACCGGGTCGGGATCTCCGCCCTCATCGTCCGGGGGCGCGCCCCCCGGATCCTCCTCCGCGCCCTGGGGGGCGGGGAGGAGGGTACGCTTTTCGTTCCCAACGGGGCGCGCCTCAAGGGCCGCAAGGGCTGGATCGGGACGACGGCCACGCCGCGGGGCTGGATCCGCCTGGACGGGGGGGCGGTGAGCGCCCTGTCGGAGCGGGGCAAGAGCCTGCTCCCGCGGGGGATCGTGGAGGTGGGCGGGGATTTCCGCTTCGGGGACGTGGTGGAACTGCGGGGGCCCGATGGCCAGCCCCTCGGGCGCGGGCTGGTGAACTACAGCGCCGAGGATGTCGCGCGCATCGCCGGGAAGCACACGGCAGAGATCGCCGGCGTCCTGGGGAGCAAGGACTACGACGAGGTCGTGCACCGGAACAACCTGGTGCTCATCGATTGAGGCGGCGGCGGCCGCCGCGGGGGCCTTTTGCGCATCGGTATTCAGGGCGGGACGTTCAACCCCATCCATCTGGGGCATCTCCGCGCGGCGGAGGAGGTGCGCGAAGCCCTCGCGCTCGATCAGGTGCGGTTCATCCCATCGGCGCGGCCCCCCCACAAGCCGGACGAGGCGATCGCCTCCGCCCGGGACCGCCTCGAGATGGTCCGGCTCGCCACCGAGGATCATCCGGGCTTTGTCTGCGATCCCATCGAGGTGGAGAGGGGGGGCGTCTCCTACACGATAGACACCCTGTCCGCCCTGGCCGAGGGGGCCTGCCGGGGCCACGAGACCTTCTTCATCGTGGGCGCGGACGCATTCGCCGAGTTCCACACCTGGCACAAGCCCGTCCAGCTGCTGCGCATGTGCCACTTCGCCGTCACCCTCCGGGGGGGGCAGCGCGCCGGGGAGGTCCTCGCCATCTTGGCGAAGACGCTCAAGGCGCAGGACCCTTCGGCCCGGTTCGAGGAGGTGGGGGAGAATAAGATGCAAATAGTTGATTCTCAAAAGGTTATATATTTCGTACCGATCTCCACCTTGGACATCTCCGCCACCCACGTCCGGCGGCTGGCCCGCTCGGGCGCCTCGCTGCGCTATTTATTGCCACCCGCGGTCGAACTATTTATAATTCGCCGCCAACTGTACGGGAGGGAGGCCTGAGAGACCGCGTTTGGAAGGGAGGGGGGGAGCCCATCGAGACCCTGAAGCAGCGCCTCCGGCGGTTTCAGCTGGCCGCAGAGTCGAAGTTGGCCCAGGAGGTGGTCCTCATCGACCTGCGGGCTCAAGCCATGGAGGTGGATGCCTTCTTCATTTGCCACGGGACGAGCGCGCGGCATGTGAAGGCGATTGCGGCGGCGGTCGAGGAGAAACTGGCCGAAGCGGGAGAGCGCCCCTTGTTTGTCGAGGGCCTGAACGAGGGAAACTGGGTTCTCATCGATTGCGGCGATGTGGCCGTTCACATCTTTCAAGAGAAGACGCGGCGTTTCTACCGTCTTGAGGATCTTTGGTCCCACGCTCCCTTGATAGAAGTGGCCGCCTTGGGAATGGCCTCGGGCAGATGAGCGTCTGCCGGGTGATCTGAGGAACTCGAGTGAAACATCTGACCAAGAAGCAGCTGGAGATCTTGAGGGTAAGGCTTTTCGAAGTCCGCCGCGAAATTCTGGGCGACGTGGAGAGCAGCAAACGCCACAGCAAGGAGTCCGGCGACGACGGCATCCAGGATATCGCGGACATGGCGGCCGACACCTACTCCCGCCAGGTGCTCATGGAGCTGGGCGAGCGCGAGCGGGAGCGGCTGCGCGAGGTGGAGGCCGCCTTCAAGCGCATGGAAGATGGCATTTACGGGATCTGCGAGGAGACCGACGAGCCGATCCCTTTCTCCCGCCTGGAAGCGATTCCCTATGCCCGGTACACCGTTGCGGCCCAGAACGAGATTGAGCGCCGGAACAAGGGCTAGCGGCTCCTAGGTGCGGGCGGTTATGCGTCTTCGCCTGCTTCTCGCGCTCGGCGGCCCCCTGGCCGCCGCCGTCTACTTCCTCCACTACAACCGGGGCCTCATCGACCTGCGCCTCTCGGAGGGGTGGTCGGTGCGCCTGCCGCTGGCGCTGGTGTTCGGGGCCGCCGTCCTTCTGGGCGCCCTGGCGGCGGCCCTGCTCGGCTGGGGGGAGGCGGGCCTCGGCGCCTTCTCCCGGTGGCGGCTCCGCCGCCGGGAGCGGCGGAAGGAGCGCGCCCGCGAGAGCCTGGCCCAGGCGCGGCGCATGCGGGGCCAGGGGAGTCTCCGCCGGGCGCGCAGGCTGGCGCGCCGAGCCATCCGCCAGGACCCCGGCCTCCAGCCCGCCCTCACCTTCGCGGGCGAGCTCGCCGCCGAGGCGGGGGATCTCGACGAGGCCATCCGCTGGAACGAGCGGCTGCGCACCCTCGCGCCGGACTCCCACGAAGCAATCGTCCGGCTCTCGGAGAATCTGGAGGCCTCGGGCCGGGCCGCCGAGGCGGAGAAGCTGCTCTCCCAGGCCGGGGGGAACGGCAAGGCCCATCCGGCCATCCTGCGGCGGCTGCGGGACTTCCTCGCCGAGACGGGCCGTTGGGAGGAAGCCCTGGCCGCCTGCGAGCGGCTCGCCCGCCTGGGGGCGGTGCCCTCGGAGCGGGAGGCGGATGAGCGCTCGGCGGGGCGCATCCTCCTCGCGGCGGCGGAGGCGCGCCTCTCGGCCGCCGACGCCAGGGGGGCCGCTTCCTTGCTCGAGGAGGCGGTGCGGCGGCTTCCCTCGGAGGCCGCCCCGCGCCTCAGGCTGGGCGACGCCTACGTGAGCGCCGGACGGGCCAGGCGGGCCCTCAGGGCCTGGGAGGCCGGCTACCGGGAGCTGGGCGAGCCGGAGTTTCTCCGCCGCATGGTGACCTCCCACAAGCCGCTCGAGACCGAAGGGGCGCTCCGCCAGGCGGCCTCCGCCCTCATCTCGGCCGGCCGGGCGCGGCCCCGCGATCCCGTCCCCCGGCTGATGGCCTCGGCGCTCCTTCTCGAGGCGGGGAGGACGGAGGAGGCCGTGCGGTGGCTCCGGGAGGCCTCCGACGCCGCCTCGGCCTCCGACGGGGAGCCGGGTTGGGTGAGTCTGGTGGCGCGCTTGCTCGAGGCGCGCGGGAAGCTCGAGGCGGGGGACCGCCTGGCCGCCGAGAGCGCTTTCCGCAAGGTGGCCCAAGAGGCGGGACGCCTCCTCCTGGGGGAGTCCCCCTCGGGGATCGTGATCAGGCCGTTCGACATTCGCGCCGGCGGGGGGGATTAGCTCCTCCCCCCCGCGCTGCGGAGGACCGGAGGGAAGGTTCATGGGGCTCGCCGCTCGCCTCGTCTGGATGTCCCCGCTCGTTTGGGCTCTTTTGACGGCGCCGCTCCCGGGCGGGGGGCCGGCCTCGGGCGCTCCCGCGCCGGGGAGCTGTCCCCCGGGGAGCACGCCGGTCGAGGACGTGGCCACCGGGAAGGTGATCTGCGAGAGGGCGGACTCCCTCGACACCCGGGATCTTCCCGCCCGCCGCGCCGGCCCGCCCGCCCCGCCCGGCGCCCCCGGGCGTCCCGGCGAGCCCGGCGCGCCCCGGGAACCGGAGGAGCCGAAGAAGGCGCCCTCGCTTTCCGCCTCCGACTGCGGCGTCTCGCGGTGGGGCTGCGAGCAGGCGTGCCAGCAGACCTACCTCTCCGCCGCGGTGAAGCCCGACTCGGACGCCGCCCAGCGCGCCAAGGTGGCCCTCGGCGCATGCCTGCGGATCTGCGCCCGGGAGTTCGAATGCGAGGCCCGCGAGCCGGCGGTCCCCTTGAAGTAGGGCCCGAAGGGGCCAGCTTGACTTTGGCGCGGTCCCCGCATAGGGTTGCCTGCGACCGCTCATCCCTCCGGGAAGCCCTCCCGCTTCCCGCTGGAGGCCATGAGATGAAGCCCATCGCCCTCGCCTCCGATCATGCCGGATTCGCCCTCAAAGAGGCCGTCAAGGCGGTCCTCAAGGAGAGGGGCGTCCCCTTCAAGGACTATGGGACGGACTCCGAGGAGCCCTGCGACTATCCCGACTACGCCGCGCCCGCCGCCCGCGCCGTGAGCGAGGGGGCGTCGGAGCGCGCCATACTCTGCTGCGGATCGGCGGGCGCGGCGTAGTCGGGAT
>CAYMWZ010000040.1:0-4669 GCA_964394385.1 uncultured Nitrospinaceae bacterium
ACTTGTATTTGAGCAGCTTGTCCGCCATGGTCACCAGCGTGTCGACGCGCATGTCGATCTCGCCCTGGCCGCCCGTGGCGACTTCGTGGTGGTGCACCTCCACCTCGATCCCGATATCCTCCATCGCCAACACCATCTCGGAGCGGATGTCCTGCAGGGAGTCGGAGGGGGGGGTGGGGAAGTAGCCCTCCTTGTAGCGCAGCTTATGGCCGAGGTTGGGCGATTCGTTGTCGCCCGTGTTCCAGGCAGCCTCGACGGAGTCGATCTCGTAAAAAGCGTGGTTCTCTGCCTGATCGTAGCGCACGTTGTCGAAGACGAAGAACTCCGCCTCGGGCCCGAAGTAGGCGACATCCCCGATTCCGCTCGACTTGAGGTAGCGCTCGGCCTTCTGGGCGACGTGGCGCGGATCGCGGCTGTAGAACTGGAGCGTGACGGGATCCTTGACGTCGCAGATCAGGACGAGGGTAGGCACTTCGAGGAACGGATCCACGAAGGCCGTGCTGGGGTCGGGCATCAGGAGCATATCGCTCTCCTGGATCTGCTGAAACCCCCGGATGCTTGAACCGTCGAAGCCCACGCCCTCCTCAAAGGTCTCCTTCTCGAGGGTGCGGATCGGGGAGGAGAAGTGCTGCCACATCCCCGGCAAGTCGCAGAAGCGGAAGTCCACGACCTTGACGCCCTGGTCCTTCGTCATCTTCAGGACGTCGGAAACCGACTTGGCGCCGGCCTTCGGGCCCGCGCCGCTCTTCCTTTTGGCTCTTGTTGCCATCGCGCTGATCCCTCCTTGCTGAAAAGTTTCTTTCCTCTCCCGATTCCCGCGACGCAGGAATCGGACCAATTATCGAAAGCCCGCTCGGCGGGCTCTCACCCCACCGAAACGCCCTGGGGACGGCCCTCGGCCAGAAGCGAGGTAAGAAGCTCGCAGAGCTCCCGCAGGCGCGCAGCGTCCTCGACCTTCCGCCCCTCGGCGTCGGTGATGTAGAAGACATCCACGGCGCGGGGGCCTTCGGTCGAGATCTTCGCCCGCGATATCGAGACCCTCTCATCCGCCAGGAAGCGGGCGATCCGGGCGAGCAGCCCGTGGCGGTCGGGGGTGATGACCTCCAGGACGGTGGCGTCCTCGCTCGCGGTGAGGTCGTATTCGACCAGAGTCGGAATATCGAATGGCACCCGCTGCTTGAGGCGCAAGAAGCGGCGGTTCTTGCCCAGCACGTCGTCCAGCGCCATGCGGCCTTCGAGCAGCTCTTCCATCACTTCCTGGAACCGCTCCCAGAGCGCGTCGTCCGTAACGGCCTTGTCCTCAGCGTCCACCACTTGAAAAGAATCCACCACCAGCCCGTCCGAACGTGTATAGACCTTCGCATCCAGAATGCTAAGATCGAAGGCGGCCAAGGTGCCGGCGATGAGGGCGAAGAGCCCGAGGCGGTCGCGGCACACGATGGTGAGGAGGGTGTCGCCCAACCGGCGCCGGTGGGTGACGTCGATCGCGCAGGGGAGATTCTCCTGCTCGATCCTCCGGCCGAACTCGATGTGCCGGAGGATCTCCTGGGGGGCGGTCCCCATGCGGTAGCGCTCGGGCATGCCCTCGACGTGGCGCCGGACCTCGGCCTCCCCGACCCGTCTGGCGGCGGCCCGCGCCTCAAGCGAAACTTGCTCCGCCACCTCCTCGGTTTTGCGCCTGCGGTGGAGGGCTTCGCCCGTCTCCAGGAGGCGGAGGGCGCGGCGGTAGAGCTCGTGCAAAAGCGTCCCGCGCCATTCGTTCCAGATGCCGGGGGCCACGGCGGTCATGTCGGCGTAGGTGAGGAGGTAGAGCATCTTCAACTGTTCGAGGGTGCCCACCCGATCGGCGAAGCGTTGGATCAGGGCCGGGTCCTCGATGTCGCGCCGCTCGGCCGTGTTGCACATCTCGATGTGGTGGGCGACGAGGAACTCGGCCACCTTCCCCTCGTCGGCGGGGAGCCCCAGGCGCAAAATGATCTCGGGCAGGGCGGCCGCGCTCCTGTGCACGTGGCGGGGTCCCCGTGCCTTCCCGATGTCGTGCAGGAGCAGGGCAAGGCGGAGGACGTGGGTGCGCTCCATCTCCCGGTGCAGGTGCGCCAGGTGCTGGAGCGGCAGCTCCTTGGTGTATGCCAGGCCGTCGAGAGAGGCCATGGTGAGGAGGGTATGCTCGTCCGCCGTGTACCGGTGATAGTGATCGTACTGGACGAAGCAGGTGAGCGGCTCGAACTCGGGGATGTACCGCCCCAGGAGACCCAAGCCGTGCATTTCGTGGAGGACCCGGCCCACGCCCGCCTTGCCCTCAAGGATGCGGAAGAAGCTGTCCCGCACCTCGGGGGAGGCGCGGAACTCCTCGTCCACGCTGTCGAGATGGCTGCGCACGAAGGCCCGCAGCTCCGGCGACAGCCGGCAGCCAAAGCGGTACTGGCACTCGAAGACCTGCATCAGGCCGGACGGCCCCTCGAGAATCTCCCGGCCGCTCCGCCGGAGGATGAGAGTGTGAAACTCCTGAAGGGCGAGGTCCCCCTCCAGAGGCTCGATCCGGGGCCGGCGGTTCACCCAGCCTCGCCGCCTCAGTTGATCCTCCAGCACCTCGAAAAAGTCGCGGCAGAATGTGTGCAGGGCACGCGCGCGGATGAAGTATTCCCGCATCAAGGTCTCGCTGGCCATCGCGCTCTCGGTCTCGGCATAGCCTAGCGCGGGGGCGGCCTCCGCCTGGGCGGAGAAGGTCAGCATGTCGTTCTTGGCGCCGGCCTGGATGTGAAGCTGGGCCCTGAGCCGGAGCAGAAAATCGTAGGCCTCCCGCACCTTGCGGCACTCGGCCTCGGGCATCCACCCCTTCTGCCAGATCTCGTCGAACCGCTTCGCCCCGAAGGCGCGGGCGAGCCAGACCACGGAGTGCAGGTCGCGGAGGCCGCCGGCGCTCTCCTTGATGTTGGGCTCCTGGACGTACACGGAAGGGTCCCAAGAGCGGTAGCGCTCCGTGCGCTCTTGAAGTCGCTTGCGCAAATGGGAGCTTTTGCCCGCCCGGAGGAGATGGATCTCGAAGCGCTGGACGAACTCCTCGAACACCCTTTGGCTTCCGGAAACAAAGCGGTGCTCGAGCATCGAGGTCTCGCTTTGGTAGTCCTCCCGGGCGATGCGCAGGCACTCAGGGATCGTCCGCGCGCTGTGGCCGATGGTGAACCCCGCGTCCCAGAGGAGGTACAGCATGGTGCGCACGAAGCGGCTCACCTCGGCCGAGCGTTTCACGAAGACGAAGAGAAGGTCGATGTCGGAGGCGGGCGAGAGCTCGCCCCGGCCGTAGCCTCCGATGGCGAGGAGGGCGCAGGGGGGATCGCCGGCGGGCCGGTCGGACTCTTCCTCAAAGCACCGAACGGCGTATGCCCAAATCTGCCGAAGAAGGGCGTCCATGAGGGAGGCGCGGGCCGCGGCCAGCTCCAGACCGCCTGCGCCTTCGCGGTGGGCCTGGACGATGAGCGCCCCGCCCCGCGCGTGGCTCTCCTTCACATGCCGGAGAAAGGCCGTCCGCTCCCAGCGGCCCACGGCGGGGACCGCCTCGCGGAGCTCGTCGTTCAACTCGGAGAGAAGCGTAATGGAGGGTGTCATGTAGAAAAGCAGCTATATCGCCTCTTCGCCGCGCTCTCCCGTTCGGATACGGATGCAATCTTCCACGGGCAGGACAAAAATCTTGCCGTCGCCGATCTTTTCCGTCCTGGCGGCCTTCATGATGGTGTCGACGATGGTCGAAACCTTGGAGTCCTCTGCCAGAATCTCCAGCTTGATCTTGGGAAGAAAATCGACGACGTACTCGCTCCCGCGGTAAAGCTCGGTGTGGCCTTTCTGGCGCCCGAACCCCTTCACCTCCGTCACCGTCATTCCAGCGACTCCGACGGAGCCGAGAGCCTCCTTCACTTCGTCCATCTTGAACGGCTTGATGATGGCCACAATCAGTCGCATGACTCTTTCTCCCGCATCGAGATTTTCACCGGGGATAGGTGGATATTTCTCGACTATAGCACGCCGCGGCACCAGGTCAATCGGGCGCCCCCGCGGCCCCCTTCCCCGCGCTTTCCGGGGTTGTACTCAGACATTGTTTCCGCGGTGTTACACGGGTGTTTCTTGCCCATTAAATGGGCCGACGCAAGCCTTCCCCCGTCCCCGGGATGAGGAAGGGCCCGCGCGGGCCTTCCCGCCGCGAGACAGGCGAGGGCTTGCGTCCCTCCGGGGGATCTCCTAGACTCCCTCCCCCGCGCGCGAGGGGCCGGGCAGCGGCGGCGCCTTGCCGTAGTTTCATGAACCCTAGGACCGAGGCGAAACGATGGAATGCACTCTCCTGGACGCACCTGTCGAATGCCACTTCGCCACCAAAGGCGCCAACGGGAAAAACGGCTGCGGCTACAACGGCGCGAGCTGCTTCCCCGTCGTGGAGGAATGCCTCAGCGGAGACGAGGGGAAGGCCTGCGCCCACATCATGGAGCTGCCCAAGGGGAAATACTGCAGCAAGTTCCCCAATCCACAGAACCGCTGGGAGCGCGGCCGGTGCCCCTTGGCCACCCACATGAAGGTGGACTTCGAGGCCCCGCTGGAGAAGAAGCTCAACCCCCTGAAAGCCTCCAAGCGCGCCGCGCGCGGCACATAAAACGCAACCTTCCTCCCGCCGGGAACCGCC
>CAYMWZ010000040.1:4679-15277 GCA_964394385.1 uncultured Nitrospinaceae bacterium
TCGCGGCGAAGCCTGCGGAAACCGCCACGCCATCGCCGGGAACCGCCGCCGCTCCCCGGCTGGCTCCTCCACCCCCCTCCCCCCTCCAAAAGGCGGCAGAGCGAATAACCTCCCCTCTGCACTGACTCGGTGAGCGCAGCCCGGGCTCCCGCCTTCCCAGCGAAAAAAGGCGGCCTGAAGAAACCGCGCCATCAATCTGCGCGGAGGAGGCGCGAGGGATCTGCCATCGGGCTCGAAGACGCCGCTTTCCTCAAAATGCCGCGACGAGGAGGGCCAGAAGCCCCCCCGAGATGAAATGCAGATCGATCGCCGCCTCGGTCAGGCCTCCGTGGCCGAGGATCTTCCTGCGATACATCCACAAGCACAGCCCGGCGTAGGCGACGGGAAGAAGCATGGCCCATCCGATCGCGGGCCCGACCCAGCCGTTCGCCACGCTCGCCGCAAGCAGGACGGCGAGGGCCGCGCACACGGCCCCCATCAAGGCCTCCGTCTGCTCCTTTCCCAAAACGATGGGAAGGGTGCGCTTGCCCACGATTCGGTCGCCCTGGATGTCGCGCAACTCGATGATCCCCGAGCGGAAGAGCACCAAGCCGAAGACGAAGAGGATCGCCACGATCCAGGCCGGTCCCGCCCGGTCCGGGTACGCGATGGCGGGCAAGACCGCCAGGGTGACCGTCCACCCCAACGCCACGACCGAGGTCTTCGAGGCCGGAAAACCCATCACCCGGCCCATGTTGAGCGCCCGCGCCTCCAGGCGCAGGCTGTAGAAAACGCCCAACACCAGCCCGGCGACCAGGATCCCCGCCACCAGCGGCGAAACCCCCGCCCCCAGTCCCAAGGCGGCGACGCCCGCCACCGCGCTCGCCCCATAGAGGAGCTTGCGGTGGCGCTCGTAGAACATCGCGCGGTTGGGCTCGTTGTAGCGGTCGGCCTCAAAGCTCGCGCACCGGTTCAGGGTGTGCAGGCAAAACAGATACAAAGAGACGAGAGCGACGAGCGCCCCACTCAGCGGGAAGCCTCCCAGCGCCGACGCGGCCACCGCTCCCAGCCCCGCCGAGACGAGCAAGAGCACGTTCGCCCGGGAGAGCACCTTAAGCCCCTGGAGGATCCGGTCCCACAGCCCCATCCGGGGGTCGGGGATGGCCTCGATGCGGTTGACGACCCGGCGGATCATCCAGTTCGGGGTGGAGGCCCCCGCCGTGACGCCGATGCGCCGGTATCTTCGGAGGAAGGCGGGATCGATCTCCTCCTCCGTCTCGATGAGGATGGCCTCGGCGCCTTCCTCCCGGGCCACCTGGACAAGGCGGTTGGTGTTCCCGCTGTTTCGCCCCCCGACGACCACCATGAGGTCGACCTCGGGGGCCAGCTTCCGCATCTCCTCCTGGCGCACCTCGGTGGCATCGCAGATGGTGTTGAACATCTTCGACTGCGGGTAGCGGGCCTTGAGCGCGTCCACGACTTGGCCCCACTCCCCCATGTTGATGGTGGTCTGGGCGACAACGACGACCTCTCCCGGGATGTCGGGGAGGCGCTCGACGTCCTCCAGGGAGGTCACCAGATGGCTGCCCGCCTCGGCGTACCCCATGTGGCCTTCAACCTCGGGGTGACCCTCCTCCCCGATGATGATCGTGGTGGCGCCCTGCCGGGAGTGCTTGCGGATGATGCCGTGGACCTTCGCCACCAGGGGGCAGGTGGCGTCGCGGATGGCCGCCCCGGAGGATCGCAGCCGCTCCCGCACCTGGGGGGAGATGCCGTGCGCCCGGATGACGAGCAGCCCGCCGTTCTCCGTGCTGCCCTTCGGGTCCGAGGTCCAGATGTTCTTCTCCTTGAGCAGCTCAATCGTCTGGGGGTTGTGGATGAGGGGCCCATGGGTGAACACGGGCCCGCTCGCCTCGTTCGCCGTATCGAGCGCGATGTCGAGGGCGCGCTCAACCCCCCAGCAATAGCCAGCGGTCTTCGCCAGTTTGACGCGCAAAACCCTCCTCCCTTTGGAAGAAGGACAGCCGGGGCGGGCTGTCCCAGGATGGCTCAAGAATCACCTCGGGGGGGAGTGTACCTTCGCGGCCGCGCCCTTGCAACGCATCCGCAGGCGGCCGGCTCATCCCTCCTCCACCCCCCCGGGCCGAGCGAAGCGGGCCTCGAGCAGGGGGGGAGCGCCGGGCGGCGCGTCGAGGCTCAAGATGCGGAGGTGGGCCTCCCCCGGGCGGAGAATCGCCTCGGCATAGGAGCGGGGAAAGGAGAACCGCTTGGGGCCGCAGCTTCCCGGGTTGAAGAAGATGGTCTCCTCCCGGCGCTCGCACAGGGGCTCATGGGAGTGGCCGAAAACCACGAGGTCGGCCCCCCGGCGGGCGAGCAAATCCCTCACCTCAGAGGAAGGCCCCCCGCGGTCCCAGACGATGTGCTGGACGAGAACGCGCCAGCCCGAAACCTCAAAGCGCGCCCGCCCGGGAGCCCGATCGGGCGGGTCGACGTTTCCCGAAACAGCCGTGAGGGGGGCCACCGCCTCCAGGGCGGGGAGAATCTCCTCCGCGCCCACATCGCCCGCGTGCACGATGCGCGCCGCCCCCCGGCACGCCCGGACCACCTCTTCGGGCAGCCTCCCGTGGGTGTCCGAGAGGATGACCACCCGCTCTCCGCCCATCCGGGATCCTTCCGCGGGAGGGCGGGATATCCCCCCGCTCCGCCTCCCCGGCTCAGAGGCGCCGCGCCAGGCGGATCCCCAGCCGAAGGAGAGCCCCCGCCCGGCGCAGCACGTACCACCAGCGGAGCGAGGGCCGGTAGCCGGGAAAAATCTGGGCCATCACCTCGTCCCGGGGAAACGCCGCCTCCCAAAGAAGGCGCGCCTTGGCTCCCAGCCCCTCCTGGCTGGACAGCCAAAGTAGATTGGCCACCGGGGGGCGCTCCCACTCGGGTTTTTCCCCGGCGAGGGGGGCGCTGCGGGCGGCCAGGGCGAGAAGGGCCCGATCCAATCGGGTGGGGCGCACCTCCCGCAGCGCCTCCCGGACCCGCTCGGGGAGAGCCGGCGCCTGGGCGCCCTCCCCCTCCAGGGCGCCCAGGTTGCGGAAGGCGTAGGCCAGGGGGCGGATGAGCCCCCAGGCGCGCGCGCGGGCCAGGGCGGCCGCCCAATCGAAGGCCGGCTCGTAGGCGAGGAGGGCCTCGAGGTCGGCGAACCAGATGCCCGGCTCGAAGCTGTGCTTCATCAGGTGGGCGCAGAGGATGAGGAGGTGATCCTCGGCCGCCGGGACGAGGTAGGGCTCCCCCAGTGGGGAGCGGCGCGCCCTGCGCCAGATCGCCTCCTCGGGCGCGCCCTCCCCGGCGAGCCCGGAGGTGCGGGCCTCGATGCGCTCATCGCCCAGGGGATGCCGGTGAAGATCGAGCAAAAAACTCCCGCTCACCCAGAGTTCCCGGTACGCCTCGCCCCACGGGCGGTAGCCCAGGTCTTCGAGCCCGCCGGTGGCCGCACGCTCCTGCGCCTCCCCCCTCAGCACCCAATCGACATCCTCCATCAGGCGCACGCCGGAGTTCTGATAAACATCCTCCTGGAGGGCGGCCCCCTTGATGAGCAGGACCGGGACCCCCGCCTCCCGGAGGGCGCCTCCCAGCCGCCGGAGCTCGGCCCCCCAGGCGACGTTCGAGGCGGCGATCCGCCGGTATTCATCCCGAAGCGCGGCCGGCGGCTCCGCCCCCGCGGCGCACAGGTGGTGAAACAGGAGACCTCCCCCCCCGCGGCGGATCGCCTCGGCGAGGACCGCCGACCAGTCGGCCTCCGAAGCCTCCGAGGCCGCGCGGGCGAGCCGCTCCCCCTCGGGCGGGCCCAGGCGGAAGCGTCCGCAGGCGCGGAGAAGCCCCTCGCGCGCGGTGAGCCTCTCGTCTCCTGCGGCCGGCCGCGCGCGCACCGCCTTCATCCCTCCAGCGCCTCCCACAAGCGGCGCGCCGCCTCGGCCAAGTCGCCCCACTCCAGGCGGAAGCATCTCGCCCCTTGAATGGGATCCAGCCACCGCGGGAAGAGATCCTCCCCCATCGGCGTCAGCGTCTGGGAGATTAGGACCGGCAGCGCCTCCCTCCACCTAAGCGGCAGGAGGCGCGCCCCCGCCCTCCCCGGCGCGAAGGAGGGGAACACGACGGCGGCGACAGGCGCCGAGAAGCCGGGGGCGAACCCGCCCTCGCCGAAGGGATCGACGAAGTGATAGGCGCGCTCGGCGGAGCCGGGGTCGTAGTAGTAGGTGAACAGGGGCGCCGGCGCCTTCAGCTTGCAGAGGGCGGCGAGGGTCCCCTCATCGAACCGGAAGGTGCGCGGCACGCGGGCGACCCGGCCCTCGCCGGGGACCAGGAGGAGAATGTCGTCGGTCACGGGGAGGGCGCCGAGGGCCAGCAGCGCCATCGCCAGGGAGCTCTTTCCGTGGTCTTCGCTCTCCACGATCAGCAGCGTGCCCGACGGGGTCTCGACCGCCGCCCCGTGCATGTGAAGGTAGCCAAAGGCCCCGGCAGCTGAGGACAGGAGGCGGAACGCGAAGTGACTTTCGAAGTGCGCGATGGCGCTCCCCAGGTCCCAAGTGCGGAAACGTTCCTCCCCGTCCAACCGCATCACCACCGCGGCGGGGAGGCGATCGGCGCGGCGCGGCCCGGGGGGCGCTTCCTCCCCTTCCGTTTGGGGGAGCCAGTGGAGTTCCACCCGCGGCACCTTCCCGGGCGCGGGCGGAGCCTCCGCGGCCGCCTCCCCGGCGCGCAGCACGTGGCGGAAGAGGAAGGCGGCGCGCTCGCGGAAGGGCGGGCAGTCGGAGGCGAACTCGAAGGGGACGCCGGGGGCGCCGATCCTCCCTCCGGCCCACTCCGCGATTGGATAGAGGAAGCGGGACGGGCCGGCCGGAAGGATGCAATCCTCCCCCTCTATTGCGTGGTAGGAGAGAGGCACGGCGGAAGAGGCGGTCCCTTTTCCCGAAGGCGAGGAGAAATCCATCCAGGCAACCACCCGGCGTGAACGAGGGCGCGTCCGAGGAAGGAGGGAACGACCAAGAATCATTCAGCCCCGGCGATAGGCGCCTCTCCTATCAGCCGTGCTCGCCGTCACACGAGGGAAGACCCCCGAGAGGTGCCCATCACCCTCCCGGCAGGCCGCTCCCGTCCCCTCCGCCGGACTTCTGCGGCGGGATGCATTGCCCTTTCTGCTCCACAAACCCCGGCGGGCAGCTCCGGTGCTCGGGTTGGTGGTGGGCCTCGGCGGAGCCCGCCAGGACGGTCGTGACGGCGGGAACCACGTAGGGGAGAAGCCTCGCCCCTTGAATGAGGACATCCCTTCGGCTGGGATGGCCGGCCTTTCTATCGACCTCGCCCATCTCTCACCCCCCTTTCCCCCGCATCGGCGTCCGGCGGGAAAGGCGCAACACATCATAATGAAAATTATACACCCAATTCCTCTCCGGCGAAACGGGCCGGCGCGTCAGATCTGCCGCTCTTCGAGGAGCCCTTTTTCGCGAAGCTGGCCCAGGAGAATCCGCACGTCCTCGAGCGCCCGGCCGCGGTCCACCGCGTAGCGGGAGGCGACCTCCTCGGCGATGGCCTCCTCGCCGTGGGCCCCGTCGCACAGCTCCCAGACGACCTCCGCCGTCGGGTTCAGGAAATGGGCCTGCTGGCTCGCCGGGTCGAACAGGAGGATCTCCTCGTCCACCCTGCGCGAGACGATCCCCTTCCGCCGCGAGGGTAGGCGACTCATCCCTCCCCCCTTCCGCACGGGCCGGCGACGGGCGTCGGCCCGTTGTTATTTTACCATCATTTGCCATCCGCTAACGGATCGGCCACGCGCCGCCCGTCCCGCCGGGGCGGGAAAATGTGACGCAGATCACAGATGCAAAAGAACTTTACGCGGGGCGGACATCAATTCGGGGGGGAGGATCCGGCGGCGAGGCCCACCCACCCGAGGGGGCCCCCGGGGAGAAACTCCAGGCTCGCGACGAAGGCGTCGAAGGCGCGGAGCCCCCGCTCGAAGGCGAGGGCGTGATCGATGTAGTAGAACTCATAAAGCTTCCCGCCGCGGAGGAAGACGACCACCTTGCCCCGGTAGTTCCCCGTGTAGGCGGGCGTGAGCCGCTGCTCGCGGAACTCGCGCTGCTCCCGGACCTCCTCTCTCGTGCGGGGGCCCCCGAACGGCTGCCGCTCCTCCAGCCGCTCCCGCGCCAGCTCGCGCGCCCGGGACGTCGGGCGCCGGCCCATCGTCCCGCGCAAGTCGAACTCGCCCCGCTCGGCCTCCTTTCCCCCCGAGATCCGCACGGCCCGATCGAAGGGGGCGAAGCGCCCATCCGCCACGGTGCGCATGTCCATATGAGGCGTGCTCAGCATCCGGCGATAGATGAAGCGCAGCTCGTCCAGGAAGGCGGCCGGCCCCGAAAAATGCCGGGAGACCACCTGGAGAGAGATCACACCGCCCGAATACGGATTGTCGAAATAGAGAACCGAGGTCGAAGGATCGTTCAGGGCGAGGATGTCCGCCACGTCGGGGGTGCGGCGCCAGGGGTCCGCCGGGACGGGCCGGACCCGGAAGCCATGGCGGAGGGAGACGAACGTCTCGTCTCCCGCCTCGTACCCCGCGCAGCCGGCCAGGAGGGCCAGGGCCAGACCCCCGGCCAGGAGGGCCATGCGGCCTCGGCCGCGCCGGCCCGCCCCTGCCGCCCGCGCGGCGGGTTCAGCGGGAGACGGAGGATTCGGCGGCGCGGGGCTGGCTCTCCGCGCGGAAGATGGCATCCGCTTCCCTCTCGCCGGAGTCCGCGTATTGGGTGGGGGCCGTTCCCCGGACGAACACCTCAAAAGCCGCCCGGCGACTCGTCCGGCCGGCGAGAAGGCCGGTCTCCCGGTCGATGCGGACGAACTCCACCCCCGGCGGGGGGACAAATTCGCGCCGGGGCTCGTCCTTCGTCACCGACCCGAAGAAGTCCACGAAGATGGGAACGGCGTTCTTGCCCCCGGTCTCGGCGTAGCCGAGCGACTGAGGCAGATCGAAGCCCACCCAAACCCCCACCACGAGCCGGGGCGAGTAGCCGATGAACCAGTTGTCGCGGAATTCGTTGGTCGTGCCCGTCTTGCCCGCGATGGGGCGTCCCAGGACGGCCGCCCCCCGGGCCGTCCCCCCCTCGACCACCCCCTTCAGCATGTGGGTGACCACGTAGGCGACCTCGGGCCGGATCACCTGGACGGGGCGGCTCTCGTGCCGGAAGAGGGTTCTCCCCTCCGCGTCCTCAACGCGCGCGATCGCGAAGGCGGGCTTGTAGAGGCCGCCGTGCGCCAACACCGAATAGGCGGTGACCATCTCCTCGAGCGTGATGGCCGAGCTTCCCAGCGCGCTCGAGAGGGTGGGCGAGATGGCGCTGCGGATCCCCAACAGGCGGGCGAAGTCCACCAGCCGCCTCAGGCCCAAGGCCCCCACGAGCCGGACGCTCGCCGTGTTGCGGCTGTCGGCGAGGGCCTCGCGGAGGGTGAGGCGGCCCTGGAAGTTCCGGCCGTAATTCTCGGGCTTCCAGGCGGGCCTGCCCCTCCCGCCATCCATCACGATCGGGGCGTCCAGAATGGAGTCGGCGGGGGTGAAGCCCATGTCGATGGCCGCCGCGTACACGATGGGCTTGAAGGCGCTGCCCGGCTGGCGAAGGGCCTGGACCGCGCGGTTGAACTTGCTCTTCTTGAAGTCCACCCCCCCCACCATGGCACGGATGGCGCCCGTCTCCGCGTCCACCGCAAGAAGAGCCCCCTCGGGCGCCCGCCAATCGGGATCGTTCGCCCGGCCGGGCCACCGCCTCGCGGCGAGCCTCTCCACCCCCTGCCGCACGGCGGCCTCCGCCGCCTCCTGCTCGTCCAGGCGCAGGGTCGTGTGCACACGAAGCCCGGCGCGGTAGAGGGTGTCCGAGCCGTAGATCTCCTCCAAGCGCCTCCGCACGTGTTCGAGAAAATGCCCGCCCACCCGGATGGGGGCGGGCGCGCGAAGGTCGAGGGGGGACCTGGTCAGGCGCTCGGCCTCCTCCCCGCCGAGGTAGCCAGCGGCCGCCATCCGCCGCAGGACGTGCGCCCTGCGCTCGAGGGAGGGCCCGGGGTCCACGAAGGGGCGGAACCGCCCCGGCGCCTGGACCAGGCCGGCCAAGAGGGCCGCCTCGGCCGCCGTGAGCCCGGAGGCGTCCTTGTCGAAGTAGGTCCGCGCGGCGGCGGCCACCCCGTAAGCTCCCCGCCCGAAGTAGACCAGGTTCAGGTAGCGCTCGAGGATCTGCTCCTTCGTCAGCGCCATCTCGAGCCGGATGGCGGCAAACGCCTCGACGAGCTTGCGCCTGAAACTCCTCTCGCGGTGGAGCGCCAAGAGGCGGACCAGCTGCTGGGTGATCGTAGAGCCGCCCTCGGAGATGGTCCCCGCCTGCAGGTTGGCGAGCGCCGCCCGGAGGATGCCGATGGGGTCCACCCCCCAATGGAGGTGGAAGCGCTCATCCTCGACGGCCACCACCGCCCGGCGCATGACGGGAGCGATTTCCGAGAGAGCGAGGAGCCTCCTCCGCTCGGCGGCGAAGCTCCCGATCAGGCGGCCCTCCGAATCGTAGACGAAGGTGGTGAGGCTGGGGCGGTGGACCAAGATGGCGTCGGGCGTGGGAATCTCCGCCTGCAACCAGAAGTAGAGCGCCCCGGCGAGGAGGGCGGGCGCCCCGAGGAGAAGGAGCGCTGCCAGCAGGATGCGCCGGGGCAGCCTGCTCGGAGGGAGCGCCGCCGCGCCGATGAAGAAAGCGTAGGCAGAAGCCCTCGGCTTTCTCTGGAAAGGCGGCATGGCTTCTCCCGGCGGCTCCGGCGCGCTAGTTTCGCTCGATCCGCCGCTCCGCCTCCTTGAGGATGGAGCGGAGTTCGTTGATGCGGGCGTTCGCCCGGTCGAGGACATCCTTCTCGCCCGAGAGGGTCTCGTACTTGGCCCTGACGTCTTCGACCAGAAGTCCCAGGCCCTTCACCCGCGCCTCGACGTCGGCGACCTTGTCCAGCTGGTCGGCCACATTAGCGCCGCGCTCCTCGACCTGCTGGAAGATCTCGCGGAGCTCGTCGATCTGGAGCTCGATGTCCTTCAGGGTCTGCCGGTCGCTCACAAGATCGCGGATGTGGGCGTGGATCTCCTTCACCGAGAGCTTGAGGGCGCTCAGCTCCTCGTGGGCCGCCGCGACTTCGGCCTTGTTCCGGATGAGCTGCTGGATGCTCCCCTCGAGCCCCTCGGCCTGATGCTCCAGGACGGAGAGGCGCTTCTCCGACTGCGAGATCTGCTCCTCCTCCTGGGCGAGCTGGTCCATGTGGTTCTGCACCTGGGACGCCCCCACGCGGACCTGCTCGATCTCCCCCTCGATCTCGCGCAGGCGCTGGCGGAGGTTTTCCATCCTCCCCTCGCTCGCATGAAGCTCCCGCAGCCCCTCGTCGAGCCGGGCGAGGAAGGATTTGACCTCCTCCATGGTGCGGTGCGCCTCCCGCACGCTCGCCAGGTGGGCCTGCCCCTGCTCGGAGGACTCGTTGAACTGAGCGATGAGATGCTGGAGGCGCTTCTCCTGAGCCTCGATCCCGGCGCGCTCCTTCGTCACGTCGAGGATCCGCTCCTCGATCTGATCCACGAGGGTGTGGAGCTGATCGAGGCGGGTCTCCACGCGGTCAACGTACTCCCCTCTCCTCTGAAGCTTGTCGATCTTGAGGTCGGCCTCCTCGATGAAATACTGGAGGGCCTCGAGGCGCTTCTCCATCCGCTCGACCTCGCCGCGCCGCTCCAGCTGCTTTTCGATCCGGTCGTCGAGCTGGACGATGTTCGAGGTGAGATCGCGAACGCGCTCCTCGACGTGCTCCACCAGCTGCTGGCGCCTCTCCACGTCCTCGAGCTTGCGTTCTAGCTCTTCGGCGATCGCGCGGATCTCGGCCCCGCGCTCCTCGGCTTGAGCGGCGATCTTCATCCCCTCGGGAATGCGCTGGAGGCGCTCCTCAAGCTCCCGGGCGCTGGCCTGGGAGTCCTGGATCATGCGCCGGAGCGTGGCCGATTCGTCCAGCTCGCGCTTGAGCCGCTCGGCGCGCCGCTCCACCTCGTTCGCCAGGTAATCCCGCAGCGCCTGGACCTTCTCCCACACCTCGGCCACCTCGCGACGCTCCTCGCGGACGCGCTCGATCTCGCGGTCGAGCTTGACGGTCTGCTCCTCGAGCGTCCGGATCCGCTCGCTGGTCCTGCGAAGGGCGTCGTTCTTGGCCAGGATGTTCTGGCTCTCGATACGCACGCTCTCCAGCGCCGGCTTCACCGCCTCGAGCTCGCCGCGCAGCCCCTCGACCTGGGAGACCCGCTCCATGAGGGCATTGAGGGCCTGCTCCATCTCGTTCAGCGAGCGGCGGAAGTTCTGGCTGCGCTTGGAGAAGTTCTCGAAGACGACCTTTTCCCGGTCCACCTGCTGGAGCTTCTCGTCAAAATCCCGCGAGAACTCGTTGAGCTGGCCCACCCTGGCGTTGGCCTCGTCGAGGAGTTCGCGCAGCTGAAAAGCCTCGGTGATGTTGGCGCGCACGTTCTCGTAGAGGCTCTCGAGCTTGGCGACGCTCTTCTCGGTTCGCTTGACGAGCTTGTTCTCCTCCTGGAG
>CAYMWZ010000041.1:0-15081 GCA_964394385.1 uncultured Nitrospinaceae bacterium
GGCCAGAAGGAAGAGGCCGAGGGCGAGAGCGAGAAGGCGAAGAAGGAGGATAAGGAGCAGAGAGGGGAGAAGGAGGGGAAAGAGGAGAGGGGCAAGAAGGCCGATCGGCCGGAGAGGGCGGAGAAAGGAGAAGGAGGGAAGAAGCTCGGAGCGCAGAGAGGGAACTAGCCCTCCTCCGGAGCCGCATCTTGGAGGAGCCGGTCGAACGTCCGCTTGTTCTCCCCGGCGGCCTCCATCTCCCGGCCCCGGGCGTAGCCTTCGATGGCGACGATGCCGCTATAGAAGCGGCGCAGCCGGGCGAGGGCGGGCCTGAGGTCGTAGATGCCCTCGGCCAGCGGGACGTGGACCCTCTCGCGGGTCGAGCCGCTCAGGTGCACGTGGAGGATCAGGGGCTCGAAGCCCTCCGTCTCGACCGCCTGGCCCCCGCTCAGGAGATGGGCCACGTCCAGGGTGAGGCCGAAGGCGGGATGGTTCACCGCCCGGACGAGCCCCGCGGCGGCCGGGAGGTCCGTGACGTACTCCCCCCTCCGCCGCTCCATGATCTCCAGCGCCACCCCCACCCCCAGCCGCGCGGCCTCCCCGGCCAGCTCCGCCCCGTACTCGGCCATGAGCCGCCGGTGGTCCTCGGCGCGATCGTGGGAGGAGGAGAGGGAGCCCGGGTGGAGGTTGACGATCCGCGCCCCGATGCGGGCGGCCTCCTCGAGGGCCTTTGCGTACTGGGCGCGCGACTCCCGGCGGATCCCCGGGTTGGAGGAGGTGACGTTGAGGTCGCGGCTTGGGCCGTGGAGGGAGACGGCCAGGCGCCTCTCCGCGGCGAGCCTCCCCAGGGCGGCGGGATCCTCCCCGGCGTCCCAGAGGTGCTCGGTCCATATCTCCACCGCCTCGTAGCCCAGGCGCCGGGCGGCCTCGACGACGGCGCGGGGCGTCGAGGAGCGCAGCGAAGTCGAGGAGAGGGCCAGCTTCACCGTCCGTGCCTCCGCGGCCGAGGGCCTTCCGACCGCAGGGAGTATCAGAGATCGCCTCCCGGTGCCACCTGATGGGAGAAGGCGCCCGCGGGACTCCCCGGGCGGGCGGGGAGGCGGCCTCCGCGGCTAGAATGGATCTTCCCTCTGGGGTACCCTTGAGGAGAGCGCGGCATCTCCCCGGGGAGGCGACCCATGCCGACCGAGTACATCTGGGCCCTCTGCTCGCACCGGGCGGGGGACGGCCGCCAGGTGAACCAGAAGGAGCCCGAGCGGCCCGCCACCCTCGACTACCTCGTCCAGGTCACCCGGGCGGCCGAGGAGGCCGGCTTCGCCAACATCCTGGTCCCCTGCGGCACCCACTGCATCGACGCCTGGGCGGTCGCCTCGGCGGTCGCCATGCGGACGCGGAAGATCCGGTTCCTCGTCGCCTTCCGCCCCGGGATCACGGGGCCCGTCTACGCCGCCCAGCAGGCGAACAGCCTGGACTTCCTGACCGGGGGGCGGTGCACCTTGAACGTCGTGACGGGCAGCACCGCGGTCGATCAGAAGCGCTACGGCGACCATCTCGCCCACGACGAGCGCTACGCCCGGACCGAGGAGTTCCTGGAGGTCGTCACCCGGCTCTGGGAGGAGGACGGCCCGGTGACCTTCAAGGGGAGGTTCTTCGACGTCGAGGGGGCCTCGATCTTCCCCCCCCGCGCCGCGCGGCCGCACCCGCCCATCTACCTCGCGGGAAGTTCCGAGGCCGGCAAGCGCGTGGCCGCCCGCTTCGGCGACGTCCACATGATGTACGCCGCGGAGCCCGAGGTCGTGGCCAAGGACGTCCGGGAGGTCCGCCGGCTGGCCGAGGGGCTCCCCCGCGAGCGGCCCCTCGGGTTCGGGATCCGGCACTTGGTCTGCGTGCGCGAGACGAAGGAGGAGGCCCGCCGCGCCGCCGAGAGCCTGATCGACAAGAGCGACATCGAGCACACGGGCACCTGGGCGGACATGAAGCTCAGGACCGAGTCCGTGGGCCAGCAGCGGGTGAACGAGATGGCCTCCCGGGGCAGCCTCTGGCTCACGGACGCCATCTGGATGGGCGTGAACCAGGTCCGCGCCGGGGCGGGCACGATGTTCGTGGGGACCCCGGAGATGGTGGCGGGCGTCATCCGGGAGTATTTCGAGGCGGGCGTGCGGCACTTCATCATGCACGGCTGGCCCCACAAGGAGGAGGCCGAGATCTTCGGCCGGGAGGTTCTCCCCCTGCTCCGGGACACCGACCCGGTCGTCGTGTCCGCGCCCGCGGCCGCCTAGCGCCGGACGGACGCATGAGCGCGGAGGAGCGGGAGGGGCCATCCATCCTGGCCATCGGCGGGAGCCGGCGGCCGGGGAACAACACGGACAAGGCGCTTCGCATCGCGGTGGAGGAGCTCGCCGCGGGCGGGGGGCGGGTGGATTGGGTGCGGGTGGGGGAGCTCAGGCTCCCCCTGCCGGGGGAGCCCTCGGATTCCCCCGATCCCGAGCGCCTGCGCCAGAAGGTGCTCGCCGCGGAGGGGATCCTGATCGCCACCCCCGAGTATCACGGGAGCATCAGCAGCACGCTCAAGCTCGTCATCGACAACCTGGGCTATCCCTCCACCTTCGAGGGCAAGACCATCGCCATCCTGGGCGTCGCCATGGGGCCCAACGGCGCCCGGAACGCTCTGGCGCACCTGCGCCACATCCTCACCCACATCGGAGGGCAGGTCCTTCCCGTGGAAACCTCGGTGGGGAGCGTCCACAAGAAATTCGACGAGAGCGGGCGCTGCCTCGAGCCCGAGGTGGAGGAGGCCATCCGGCGCGTCGCGCGCGGGCTGCTCGATCACCTCAGGATAAGCCCGAGGGGCTAGGGGCCGAGCCGTGCCGGAGCGGACCGACTCTCCCCGGCTTCTCTCCCGCCCCGACGGCTCCTCCCTCGCCTACCGCCGCCAGCCGGGGAGGGCCCCCGGCGTCGTCTTCCTCGGCGGCTTGCACTCGGACATGACGGGGACCAAGGCGACCTTCCTCGCCGGGCACTGCCGCTCGGCGGGGCGCGCCTTCGTGCGCTTTGACTACTTTGGCCACGGCGCCTCCTCGGGCCGCTTCGAGGAGGGGACCATCGGGCGGTGGGCCGGGGACGCCCTGGCCGTGCTGGATGAGGTGGCCGAGGGCCCCCAGGTGCTCGTGGGCTCGAGCCTGGGGGGCTGGATCATGCTCCTCGCGGCCCTCGCCCGGCCCGGGCGGGTGCGGGGGCTGGTGGGGGTCGCCGCCGCGCCGGACTTTACCGAGGACCTCATCTGGGCCCAGCTCCCCGAGGAGGGGCGCCGGAGGCTGGAGGAGGAGGGGGTCTGGCACCGCCCCTCGGCCTACGGCGAGGCGCCCTACCCGATCACCCGCCGCCTCATCGAGGAGGCGAGGCGGCACCTCCTCCTCCGCGGCCCGATCGGGATCGCGTGTCCCGTCCGCCTGATCCACGGCCTGGAGGACGAGGACGTGCCCTGGGAGGTCTCTCTGCGGCTCTGCCGCGCCTTGGCGGGGGGAGACGTGACGCTCGCCTTGGTGAAGGGGGGAGGCCACAGGCTCTCGGAGCCCGCCGACCTGGAGCGCCTCGCCGCGGCGGTCGAGGGGCTCTGCCGCCGGGTGGCGGATGGGCCGGGGGGATGATGGGGGAGCGTCAGGCCGCGGTCGTCCGCAGGAGCCAGCCCCGGACGCGCGTGCGCAACTGGGTGGGGGAGAATTTCTTTGTGATGTAGTCGGACGCGCCCGCCTCGAAGCATTGAACGACGTCATTCTCCTCGAGCCTTTTCCCGGTGACCATGAGGATGGGCACGTCCCGCACGCCGGGATCCCCTTGGGCCCGGATGATGCGGCAGACCTCGATCCCGTCGAGCTTGGGGAGGCTCCAATCCAGCAGGACGAGGACCGGGCGCTCCTTCTGGATCAGCTCAACCGCGGTCTCGCCGTCGGCCGCGGTCACGAGGCGGATGCCGTTCTCCGCCTCCAGCGTTCTCTCCAGCAGCTTCAGCATGAAGGGGTCGTCGTCCACGATGAGCACCGTTCCGGACCGGCGCGGGGAGGCGGGGGAGAGACGGGCGGAGGGGAGGGAGGCGATGGAGGGGAGCTCCTTCGCCCCCGCTTCGGGAAGTTCGATGACCTGGCCCTCCGCCGCCGGGAAGACTTCCGGGGCGCGGGCCCCCTGCTGCGCCCGCCGCCGGGCGGCCTCGGCGAGCCGATCCAAGGCCGCATCCCCCCGCAGGGGATCGTGGTGGAAGAGCGCCAGCCGCCTCGCGTTCCCGGCGATGGCGTAGTCCACGGCCTTTTCAAAGGGCGAATGCCCCCAGCTGACCTTGCCGGGATATTCCTCGAGGGTGTACTGCGAGTCGTGGATGAGGAGGTCCGCTCCCTTGAGGAACTCCACGTGCCGGCGGTCTGCGCGGTGGACCGGCAGGGCGCCCGGGGCGCCGCCGGCCGCGAAGAGGGTGTTGGGCTCGTGGTCGGGGATGTAGACGACCGCCGCACCGCCCGCCTCCAGGCGGAAGCCGAGGGTCAAGGCGGGGTGGTTCGTGTACTGGGTGGTGATCCGGATGCCCCCGATGTCGAACGCCCCCTCGCCGAGATTGTTGTAGCGGACGGTCGCCCCGAATTCCTCGAGGGTGATCGGAAAGTAGCTGTAGTTCATCTGCCCGGCGAGGATGCTCTTGAGTTGCTGCCCCATGCCGCCCGGGCCGTATACGTCCCACTCGTTGCCCGGGATGAAGAGCGGGCTGAAGAACGGGAACCCCTGGATGTGATCCCAATGGAAGTGGCTGATCAGCAGGTGCCCCCTCAGCGGCCGCTCGCCGGATGCGGCGAGACTCTGGCCCAGGTCGTGGGCGCCGGTTCCGCAGTCGAGGACGAGGAGCGTGCCGTCCTCCGTCCGGACCTCCACGCACGGCGTGTTACCGCCGTACCGGAGGGTGTCCGGCCCCGGCTTGGCGATGGATCCGCGGGTTCCCCAGAATCGAATCCGCATCAGCCTCTCCCCGGCGCAAGACGCCCGCAACGGGGCGAAGGCCCCCCCAAGGCTGGCATGATGCCTCATCCTTCTTCCCTTGTCCGGTTTTCTTATTATATGAGAGGTATTGGGTTCCGCGCCAGATGCCCCCGGCCCTTGGGAGAGGCGCGGAGGAGAGCGGCGCGAGAGGGATGCGCGGGCGAGGAAGGCGGCATCGCCCCGCGCGTTGGCTTAAAAGTTGGCTCCGGCGGTAGGACTCGAACCTACAACCCGTCGGTTAACAGCCGACTGCTCTGCCAATTGAGCTACGCCGGATCGCGGCGCCCCGGAGCCTCCCGGCCGGCCACAATTCCTAGGCCTTATAAGAACCCCCTCTTCCCTTTGTCAAGGCTTTCGGGGGGCTCAGAAGCCATAGTAGCGCGGATACCCCTGGTTTTCCCAAAAGCCCCCCAAGTCCTCGTTCACCAGAAAGATGTACCGGAGGTACTTGGCGCTCTTCCACCCCACGTTGGTGGGCGAGGCGAGGCGCAGGGGCGCCCCGTGCTCCACGGTGAGCTTCTGGCCGTTGTACTCGTAGGCCAGCACGTTCTGAGGGTGCAGCGCCTGGGCGAGGTCGAAGGTCACGCTGTAGCGCTCCTGCCCCCGGGGGCTCTGCATCAAGTCGTCGCAAAGGAGGAACGCGTAGCGGCTCTCGGGGCGGATGGGATGGCGCCCCAGGAACTCCGCCAGGTGGACGCCCCTCCAGTGGCAGATGGCGCTCCAGCCCTCCACGCAGACGTGCTCGACCGTCTGCTCGAGGACAGGCATCCGGCGGAGGTCCTCCAGGGAGTACTCCCGGGTCCAGTATCGCTCCACCAGCTGGCCGTCCTTGATGCGCGCCTCGCCCAGGACCAACCGCCATTCCTCCTCGGGCGTTTGGACGAGCTGGGAGCCGGGCGTGACGATGGAGCCGTTCGGCCGCATCTGCTCGGGCTGGACGGCGCTGCGCGGGTACGTCCGCGCGAGGCGGTAGGAGCTGTCCAGGAGGAGGCCCGTCTTGTGGTTCAAGCTATCGAACCAGCTCAGGACGGCCTGCACGCCGGGATCCTGATCCAGGCGCGAGCAGCCGGCCAGGAGGGCCGAGGCGGCGGCCAGCCGGAGGAAGGCCCGCCGGCTTGGCCCTCCGGGGGGGGAGGTCTGCGGGGGCCCGCCGGGGGGGATGCGGGGTTTTCGTCTCATGTCAGATCCTCCGGCCGCTTCGGCCCGAATCCTCCCTCAATCCTCGAGAGGGGGGCGGAGCAGCTTCAAGATGATGGGCCCCACCACGGGCACGGCGACGATCAGGGAAGCTCCGAAGAGGACTCCTGCCCAGCCCGCGAACCCCAAGCGGAAGCGCGTGAGGCCGGCCGCGGGCCCGCTGAGCGCCCAGGCCCCCACGCCGGCGAGCACCAGGTTCGAGCAGAGGACGCCGGCCACGAGCCGCCCGGCCAGGAGGCGCCTTCGGGCGAGGCGGGTGGGCAGCACGTGCTCGCGCTCGGCGGGGGGGCTCATGCGACCTCCGCGCCTACGCGGCCGGAGCCGCTTTGGCGGGCAAAGGCCGCCAGGCGGCGCCGGCGCGCCTCCCGCGCCCGGCGGTCCCAGGCGCGGACGGGCCCGAGCCGCAGGGCGGCGTAGAGGAGGAGGCCGAAGAGGAGCCCCGGGGCGGTGCCCCCGAAGAGGGCGTTCATCCCCCCAGCGAGGAGGCTCCCCGCCCACAGGGCGAGGGCGGCCAGCCCCGCCTCGGCGAGCAGGCGCCCCGCGCGTCGGGCGAAGGCGCGCTGGCGCTCGCGGAAGGCCTCCCGCTCCGCCTTGATCCCCACGATCATGGGGGCGAGCCCCCGGCGCCAGCCGTGGGAGAGGACCATGACGATGTGCCCGGCCGTGAAAAGAATCAAGAAGAGCATCACGAGGAAGTGGAGGAACCGGCTCGTCTGGTAGCCGCCGAACATGACGGTCAGGAAGCCGAGCTGGACGGGCTTGTAGATGGCCAAGCCGGTCAGGATCGAGAGAATCCCCGCCAGGACCACCAGGTTGTAGGCCAGCTTCTGGAGGGGGTTGAACTTCCCCTCCCCGGGGGGATCGTAGAACGTGCGGATCGGGTGGCGGATCATCTCCCGCGCGCCGGCCAGGTCCGCCCGCCGGAGGCGGTAGTGGCGGCCCTCCTCGGTCAGGAAGAGGAGGAGGAGAAAGGCAAGCCCGTTCAGCGTGTAGGGCCACATGACGGCGAAGTGCCAGCGCAGGGCGCCCGCGAGCCAGCCCCCGATGCCGAAGCGGCTAGCCATCTCCTGGACGAAGGAGCGGTAGCCCAGGCTCATCTGGATCCCCCGGGGGTCCACGGGCTCCTCCGCCCCGGTCAAGGCCCGGTAGAGGGCCTCGGGCTTGGGCCGGTCCGGCCCGAAGGCGGGGTAGGCCCACCAGATCTGGATCCCGCTCGCGATCATGAGGAGCAGAAGCGGGACGTTCAGCCAGTGGGTGATCCGCAGAAGGGCGGAGTAGGAGAAGGCGGGCTTCGGGCCGGGAGAGTTCATTCGCGGAGGAGCTTCTGTATCATCGCTTCGGTGCGCTCGTGGTTTCCCTCCCCGATCGTCTTGAACCGGACCATGCCTTTTTTGTCGATCAGGTATTTCGTGGGCCAGAAGCGGTTGCCGAACGCCCTCCAGTTGGCGTGGTCGTTGTCCATCACGACGGGGTAGGCGACCTGGTGGCGCGCCACCGCCCCCCGGAGATTCGCCTCGCTCTTCTCGAAGCCGAACTCCGGCGCGTGGTTGCCGATGATCACCAGGCCCTGGTCCTTGTACCGCTCGTGCCACGAGCGGAGCGTCGGGAGCTCCCGGACGCAGTTGATTCACCCGAAGGTCCACATGTCGAGGAGGACCACCTTGCCCCTCTGGTCCGCCAGGCGCATGGGCCCGCCGTTCAGCCAGGGCCCGCCCCCGAGCTCGGGGGCGCGGGCGCCCGGCTCAAGGCCCGAGGCTCCTCCCCAGAGGAGGGAGAGCCCGAGCAGGCCGGCCAATCCGGCGGCCAGGGCCAGGCGGAGGAGGCGCCGATCCATGGGGGTTCTCCCGGCGTGGGGCTTGCTCTCTGGGCAGGTCCTCCAGGGTTACTTTAGGGAATAGGGGAGGGAGATGCAATTGGCCCGCCCGGAAGGAGAGAGAAACGGCTTGATTTTCCAGGGAATCGCGGATTTTCCGGGGCCCGGGCGAGGTGCAAAGTCCCGCCCGGGAGCGTACCATCCGGAGGGCGCCCATCGGGGGGCCGTTTGAGCGGGGGGGAGAGGCCATGAAGGCCTACAATTGGGACGAGCTCCCTCTCCATGACCAAGACGGCCGCCTTCGTCGCGTGGTCGCGGGGGAGCGGCTGACCGTCCTGCGTCAGACCATCCGGGCGGGGGTTCCCCTCTCCGGACCCCACCGCCACCCCCAGGAGCAGATCACGATCGTGCTCGCGGGGCGGGCCAGGTTCGCCTGCGGGGGCCGGGAGGCCGAGCTCGGGCCGGGCGGGGTGGTGGTGTTCCCGCCGGGCGCGGAGCACTCGACCGAGAACGCGGGCGAGGGCGATCTGGTGCTCGAAGAGATCTTCAGCCCGGGTGTTGAGGCGTTGAACCGGCTCGCCCCGGGGGAGTGAGGGCGCGATGAGCAGGCTCGTGCTCACCGGCTTGCGCAAGTCCTTCGGCGCCGTCCAGGCGGTGGATGGCGTCTCCCTCTCGCTGGAGGACCGGGAGTTCATGGTCCTGGTGGGGCCGACCGGGTGCGGGAAGACCACCCTCCTGCGCCTCATCGCGGGAATCGAGGCTCCCGACGCGGGCCACATCTACCTCGACGGCGTCCGGATGAACGACGCCCCCGTCGGCCGGCGGGGCATCCAGCTCGTCTTCCAAAACTACGCCCTTTGGCCCCACATGCGCGTCTTTGACGATCGCCGCTTCAGCAACCTCGGGTTCGCCCTCAAGGTGCGCCGCTGGCTGCCGGAGGCGATCGTCAGGCGGGTGCGGGAGATCATGCGGCGGGTGGGGATCGAGGAGGAGCTCGCCGCCCGCCGCCCGGACCAGCTCAGCTCGGGCCAGCAGCAGAAGGTGGCCATCGGGCGGGCCATCGCCATCCCGCCCCGCGTTTTTCTCCTGGATGAGCCCATGGCCAACATCGACCCCGTCGCCAGGCGCCAGGTGCGCGAGGAGCTGCGCCGGGTTCACAACGAGCTGGGGGCGGTCAGCCTCCTCGTCACCCACGATTTGGCCGACGCCTTTCAGCTCGCCGACCGGATCGCCGTCATGCGGGATGGGCGGATCCTCCAGGTGGACGAGCCCGAGCGGCTCCTCGCGTCTCCGGTGGATCCGTTCGTGGAGGATTTTCTCTCCTCCTTCACTCACCTCCGCCGGTGGACGGGGAGGGGGTTCGCCCGCTCCGAGAGCGACTGATCGGGGCTGCTCCCCCCTCACGGCGCGGAGGCGGCCTCGGGTGCGGCGAGGAAGGCGCGCCAGGCCTCCCAGTAGGGAGGACCCCCGACGAAGTAGGTGTTGTTGTGGCCGGCGCCCCGGATGCGGAAGAAGCGCTTGGGCGAGGGGGCGAGGTCGAACAGGCGCTTCCCCTGGGCGAAGGGGACGATCTCGTCCGCGTCGCCGTGGAGGATGAAGACCGGCATCTTCACCCGGGGCAGGAAGGCGGTGTTGTCGAATTTCTGGACGACCACCCAGCGCACTGGGAGGAAGGGGAACAGGCTCTGGCCCATCGCCGCCAGGCTCTCGAAGGGGCTTTCGAGGATGAGCCCGCGCGCCTCCGCTCCCTCCGCCGCAAGCCTCGCCACCACGGCCGCCCCGAGGGAGCGGCCGAAGAGGAATATCTGCCTGGGCGGGAGCCGGCCGCGCAGCCAGGCGTAAGCTCCCCGCGCGTCCGCGTACAGCCCCTCCTCGCCGGGCCTCCCCTCGCTCCGGCCGTATCCGCGGTAGTCGAAGATGAAGACCCCCGCCCCCAGCTCCCGCCGGATGGCGGCGATGTTGTCGGCGCGGTGCGAGAGGTTGCCGGCGTTGCCGTGGGCCCAGAGGATGACGGGGCCCTCCGGCCGGGGGGGCGGGGAGTACCAGGCGTGGAGCCGAGTGCCGTCCTCGGCCGGGAAGAGAACGTCCTCGTAGGGCACGCCGTAGTCTGCCGGCGTGACCCCGATGGGCCGGATCGGGTGATACAGCAGGAAGTTTTCGATGAACCCGAAAAATCCCGTCAGCACGAGAGCGGACGCCGAAATTATGAAGAGCTGCGGCAGGGCGCCGGGGCGCGGCATCGGTCGTCCTTCATCGTGCCCAAAGGCCCGCCGGCTCCATTGAGGGCGCCCTCCGGGTGCGGAGGTCCGATCGGCCGAAGAGGACGGTCGCCCGGGCGTTGAGGTCCGCGAGCCAAGGCACTGGGGAGTTCATCGGCGTTCCTCTCGCGCGGCAGGCCCTCGGGCAGAATATCACAGCCGAGGCGGGGAGTCCCTTTTCCCCCGCGGGCGGCAAGGCGTACTCCCGGCCGGGCGCCTTTTGCTCCCGGCTCCGTTGTCAGCCCGGCGCGGGTTGGGGTAAGAGATCCGGATCCGGCGGGCTTCGGTTCGCATCCTGAGGTGGGGGGCGCAGCGTGGCCATTTGGGACGACGTGGTTCCGGCGGAGGACAAGGCCATGCTCGACAGGTACCGCCTCCAGAAGGAAGTGGGCTTCGGCGAGCGGCCCGCCGTGCTCGTCGTCGACATGAGCTATGCTTTCGTGGACGATCGCTTCAGCAGCGGCTACTCGAGGACGGGCGTCCCCTGCGCCGAGAACATCGCGAAGCTGCTGGCCGTCGCGCGGGAGCGCGGGGTGCCCGTCATCTACTCCACGAACGACGACCGGAAGAGCGCCCAGCTCATGGGCCACTGGAAGAGCCGGGGGGCGCGCGCCGTGGCGGGGGGGGAGGAGGGGAATCTTCCCTACGCGCACGATATCTACCCGCCCGTCGCTCCCCGGGAGGGCGAGGCCGTCCTGGTCAAGTCCAAGCCCAGCGTCTTCTACGGCACCCAGCTCGCCGGGTTGCTCATCTTCGGCCGGGTGGACACCGTGATCGTCACGGGGATGAGCACGAGCGGCTGCGTGCGCGGGACTGTGGTGGACGCCTTCAACCTCAACTTCAGGGTGATCGTGCCCGAGGAGTGCGTGGCGGACCGGGCCCAGCTCTCCCACAAAGTGAATCTCTTCGACATTCACATGAAGTATGGCGACGTGCTCCCGCTGGGGCGGGTGCTCGAATACCTGCGCGGCCTGGAGTAGGAGCCGGGGATGGCCGGGCCCGCCGTGGTCGAGATCTTCCACGAGTACCACTGACCCTGGGCCTACCTGGCCGCGGCGCGGCTGGACGCCGTCATGCCCGAGTTCCGGGGGAGGATCCGCCTGAGGTGGCGCGCCTTCCCCCTCGAGATCATCAACCGGCGCCCCGCCCCCCGGCACATCGTGGACCAGGAGTGGCCCCTCGTGGCGGTGCAGGAGCCCCTGGCCCCCTGCCGGGCCTGGCCCCACGAGACCTACCTGCGCACCACCCTGCCCGCCTTCGAAGCTTATGCGAGCGCCTGCGGGCAGGACCCGGAGCGGGCCCGGGCCTTCGACCTCAAGATCCGGCGCGGCTTCTTCTACGAGGGGAGGCGCATCGACGAGCCGGATGTCTTGTGCGCGATGGCCTCCGAGGCGGGGCTCGATCCCGCTCCGATCCGCGCCGACCTCGAGGCGGGGCGCCGCCGCGAGGGGGTGATGGCCGACTACCGGGAGTCGATGCGCCTCAGGGACGAAGAGGGCCTGCCCATGACCAGCCCGACCCTCATCCTCCCCTCGGGGGAGGTGATCCACAACCCCTACGCCTCCGAGAAGCGGATCCAAGACGGGAGGCTCGTCGAGGTGCACCCGCCTCCCTGCTTCGGGGAGGAGGTGTACGAGGGTTTCCGCCGCATTTTGCGCAGGGCCGCGGCCTGAGGGGCCCCGGCGCGGAGGGAGGAGGGCCCCCTTGAGCGGGTGAGCGTGGCCAGCGGGGAGAGCGAGGAGTATATTAGGAGGCAAAATCCTCACGGTAGCGGTGGGCTGGCCCTCGGGGGAGAAGGCGTCGCGGGGGGTCGCGGGCTCCTGGGCCGTCCGGGAGGAGGGAGGCGCTGCCTTGGCAGGCGAGAAGGTCGAGGGAATCTATTACGAGGAGGCCGTCGGGGGCGGGGGCCTCCAGGAGAGGGTCCGCTACTGGGCCCGCGATTCCGGAGAGGGCCAGGTCGTCGTCGAGTACCTCAAGGCCGACGGAACCACGACGGGGATGGCGGCCGAGCGCGTCTCCCGCGAGGAATTCGGGCGGCGCTTCGTCAAGGAGGAGGCCCCCAAGAAGAAGGCCGAGCCCCCCAAGTCCCCCAAGGAGCAGCTCCGCGACCGGTGCGTGCAGGAGGGGAAGGTCCACCTCGAGCGGAAGGAGTTCCACCTCGCCGAGTCCGAGTTCAAGAACGCGCTCAAGCTCGACGAAGGGCACGTCGAGGCGAACTACGGCCTGGGCGAGACCTACGTGGGGCAGGGCAAGACCGAGGAGGCGCGGCGCATCTTCGCGCGCCTCTCCGACAACGACCGCCTCTACACCAAGGAGAACAAGTACATCTTCAACAAGCTGGGCATCCTCCTGCGCAGGCAGGGATTGTACCCTCTGGCGCTCAAGAACTACGAGCGCGCCATCCGAATCGACCACACGGATCCCGTCCTGTTTTACAATCTCGCCCGCGTGCTCTACCACTTGGAGCAGAAAGAAAAGGCGATCCGGTTCCTGAAGAACGCCCTCGCCCTCAACCCCGGCTTCCAGGAAGCCTCCGAGTTCCTCGCGTTCATGGAAAAAGGGAAGTAGCGGCGCCCCGGGGGCTCGCGCGGAGCGGCCTCGGGGCCCTCTCCGCGGCCATCCTTCGCTCATGACTTGGGGGGACGCACATGGAATACCGCACCCTCGGGCGCACGGGCCTGCGCGTCAGCGAGATCGGGATGGGCACCTGGCAGACCTTCGACGTCTCGGGGCGCGGCGACGAGGCGCGCTGCCGCCGCATCGCCGAGGAGGCGCTCGGCCGGGGGATGAACCTCTTCGACTCGGCCCCCATGTACGGAGAGGCCGAGCGCGTGCTGGGCCTGTCCTTGGAGAAGAGGCGCGGGGAGGCCCTCATCGCCACCAAGGTGCTCGAGCGCGACGCGCGCTCGGCCCGGGCCAGCATCGAGCGCTCCTTGAAGCTGCTGCGCTCCGGGGTGATCGATCTCCTTCAGATCCACAACATGTCCGGCTGGCGGGCGGTGACGCCGGCGATGCAGGCCTTCCAGAAGGAGGGCCGGGTGCGCTTCATCGGGATCACGGACTACCGGGTGTCGAATTTTCCCGAGGTGATGGAGGCCATGCGGACGGGGCTCTACGACACGATCCAGATCCCCTACCACCTGGGGGAGACCACCTGCCGCCGCGAGATCCTGCCCCTGGCGCGGGAGCTCCAAATGGGCGTCATCGTGATGACCCCGATCGCCCCCCTCTTCGGCCGGCGGAGGCTGCTCGACCCCCTCTCCCGGGCGGACCTCTCGTTCCTGGAGCCCTATGGGGTCAGGACGCCGGGGCAGGCGCTTCTCAAGTACCTGCTCTCCGACCCCGGCATCTCGACCGTCATCCCCGCCACGAGCAAGGCGGAGCGCGTGGCCGAGAACGCCGCCGTCTCGGACGGGGCGCCCCTCCCGCCGGAGGCACAGGAGCGGCTGGAGCGGCTGCTGCGCTAGGGAGGGGCTCAGCCGTCGAGGGGGTAGAGCCGCTCGATCGCCAAGCGGATGATGAGGCGCCTCTCGCGCCGCATCGCCTGCAAGTACTCCCCGAGATCGTCCGGATCTCTCCCCGTGATGCGCCGGTAGAGGGCGAGGTTTTTCTGCCCGTCCGGGTCCTCCACCAGCTCGGCCCGGCCCTCGGCGCTCAAGTAGGGGTACCACCCGCTCTCCGGGAGGACGCAGAGGGCGGCCCGGGGGTCGCGCATGAGGTTTTTCGTCTTCACGCGGCCCCGGGTGGTTGAGATCTCGGCAAAGCCGCCGGAGGCGGCGTAGACGATCGGCGCGGCATGAGGCCTCCCGTCGGGGAGGAGGGTGACCAGAACGCCGTGGTGTTCCTTCTCGATAAACGCCGCGGCCTCCTCTCGCCTCATCCCGCTCCCTCCCTTTGCGCCCGGCCCATCCTCACGAGACGGGAACCTTGTCCAGGAACGCGTTGAGCGCCGCGAGGAAGGCCTTGGGGTTCTCCTGCATGGGGTGATGCCCGCAGCCGGGGATCACCGCCCGGGCGCAGTGGGGGATGCCCTTGAGGCAGAGGTCGCTGAAGGCCTTGGGGCCGGCGTCCTGCTCACCGACGCAGACCCAGGTAGGGGCCCCGATCTCCCCGAGGCGGCCGGTGAGGTCGGGCATGGTGAGGATGGCGTCCGCGGCCCCGCAGTAGCCCTCCGGCGTGTTCCGCAGGAAGCGGGCCCGGAAGGCCTCGCGCTCGGGCCCGGGCTGGCTGAAGACGGGGGGGAGGAGCCCCTTGACGAGGTCGTGCTCGAAGACCGCCTCCATCCCCTGCTCGACGGCCACGCGCTTCAAGGTATCGAAGCGCGCGCGGGCCTCCCCCTGGGGGGCGGCCCCCGAGGCCCCCACCAGCATGAGTCGGCCCAGGCGGTCCCCGTGCCGGAGGGCGAAGAGGAGCGCCGTCCGCCCCCCCATGCTGTGGCCCATGAGGTCCACCTGCGCGAGGCCCAGGAAGTTCAGCAGGGCGAGCAGGTCGTCCGAAAAATCCTGGATCCGGTAGGGGCCCCGGGGCTTGTCGGAGTCGCCGTGGCCGCGGTGGTCGTAGGCGAAGACCTTGGAGCGGGCCGCCAGGGGCCCCAGGACGGGATCCCAGGCGTGGGAGGAGCTGGAGAATCCGTGGAGTAGCACCAGGGGCGGGCCTTGGCCCGCGGAGCGGTAGGCGAGGTTCACTCCGTTCACTGTGGCGACCGGCATGGGCGTGCTCCTCTTTCGCGGGAATCCGGATCGGGGTTGGCTTTTGCCCGGAGTTTCGGTATCGACTACCCTAATACATCGGGCGCCGAGCCGCGACCCTGGCGGGAGG
>CAYMWZ010000042.1:0-13784 GCA_964394385.1 uncultured Nitrospinaceae bacterium
CTTGAGGAGGAGACACAATTGATTGGCGAGCCCATCGGCGTCTTTGGCGCCCGCTTCCTCGGCAAGCCCCTGCACGTAGGAGTGGACCTTCTGCTCGTGCCCGATCGCGATCTGGTGAACGGGGTCGTGGAGGTCCGGATACTCGCTCGTGGCCTTGATGAAGGGGCAGCCGCAGAAGCCCTTGCGTGAGAAGGACTCCTCCAGGGCGTCGAACATGGCAAGAAGGCGCCCCACGGGATCCTTCGCCCGGCGCTCTACGGCGCCGATGAACCACTCGCGCCATGCCTCGTCCTGGCGCCTGAGAGAGGCGAGGATGAGCTCATCCTTCGATCGGAAATGGTTGTAAAGGGTCATCTTGGCCACATTGGCCTCTTCGAGAATCTTGTCGATTCCGGTCGCGTGAAAGCCGTTGCGGTAGAAAAGGTCGGTGGCAACCCGAATGAGAAGCTCTTGTTTTTCTGACGTCATGCGGAAAGGTCCTCCCCATGAATTTTGGACGACAAATATTATACAGACAGGTCTGTTAGATGTCAACCATCCTTCCTGGACCTCGTTCAACGAGGCAGGAAGGCGGAAACATTTTGAACCGCAAAGGTTTCGCTCACCCAATCGGAATTCCGGCCGCCCCATCCACCGTTCGGACCTCAAGGCCCGGGCCAGCTCTCAGCATGAAGCAACTCCGCCCTCTTGTATATGCCCAGCGGGGGGAACGCCGCGGACCGTTGCAGCCACCGGCGCCGCAGGGCAGACAGGCGGCCTCCGCCAAAGGCGCTGCGGCCTCAAAAGCGTGCCGCCCGGCCGCGGCCGAGCGCAACCCGCCCCGGTCCGCGGCTCCTTGACGCGCCTCCTGCCTTGGGCGAAAAATCGGCATCTTTCAACTGGAGCGGTCGCCGGGGCGGGGAAGGCAGACGATCCCCGTCGCGGAAACTCCAAGGCAGGCGGGAGGTGCGGCGTGCGCCGACTGAGCGGACATCTGTACGCGGAGACGGGGTTCGACTGGGCGAACGTGGGGGCGGCCGTCACCGAGGCGGGGGTGGTCATGATCGACAGCCCCGTGCGGCCCTCGGACTCTCGCCGCTGGCAGGAGGAGGTCCGCTCCCTGAGCCCGCTGGGCGTCCGCTACCTCATCGCCACGGATTTCCACGGCGACCACACCACGGGAGCCGCCTTCGTCGAGGGGGCGACCTTCATCGCGCCCCAGCTGGTGTACGAAGAGGTCGCCCTGAGGGGAAACAACCCCTTCTCGAAGAAGATCTTCGTCGAGACCCTGAGGGACCTGGGCCACGCGGATGAGGCCGACCAGATCGCCCGGGCCGTCGTGCCGCCGCCGCAGATCTGCTTCGAGGAAAGCCTCATCCTCCACCTCCCTCCCCTCACCTTCGAGATTCGCCGCCTGGGCGGGCACTCGCCCGCGTGCAGCGTGGTGTACGTCCCTGAGGAGGGCGTCCTCTTCTCGGGAGACGTGGTGATAGACAGCCCCACCCCGGGCATGCGGGACGCCCACGTGGGCCAGTGGCTGAAGGCCCTCGCCTGGGTCGAGGCGCTGCCGGTGGACCGGATCGTCCCCGGGCACGGGGAGGTCTGCGGCAAGGAGGTGCCGCGGAGGCTCCGGGACTACCTCTCGGGGGTGCGGGAGGCTATGGCGAAGCTGGTGCGGGAGGGGCGGACCAAGGCCGAGGCCGCGGCCGACGCCGCCTTCGAGAAATTCTTCCACGGGGACGCCTCACGGGGGGCGTACTGGCTGCAGCAGCGCAAGGACACCTTCCGGGAGGGGCTTGAGAGGCTGTACGAGGAGCTGAAGGGAGAACAAAAAGGATAAGGGACGCGGGGGAGAGATCCATCATCCGATCGCTTCTGAGAGGTGCGAGCCATGAGAGCCGTGGAGCGGAAGTTGGGGAGGATCTTCCAGCTGGAATATGAGGCCGGGGATGATTTCTATGGAGAGATCAGCCGCTTCGTTAAGGAGAAGAACATCCGCTCGGGATCGGTTTTTCTCCTGGGGGCGCTGGCGGAGACCGACATGATCTCGGGGTTCCGGAGCATGAAGGGCTACGACGTGGACCGGCGGCACTTCGAGGACTGGCGGGAGCTCGTGGCCCTGGGCAACATCAGCTGGCCCGAGAAACCCCCCGCGGCCCTCGGGGAGGTCGCCTGGACCGAGCCCCAACCCTACATCCACATCCACATGGCCCTGAGCGGCGGCCCCGGCAAAAACGAAGAGGTCCTCGTCGGCCATCTGAGCAACGGGAAGCTCAAGGGAATGGTCCTGCAAATATACGAGCACATCTGAGAGGAAAACCGGGGCGGGGAGCCGCTCGGATCGAAGCGGCCGGGGATCCGGAGGCGCCTAGGAGAGGCCGAGAAGGCGGGCCGCCGTCCCGGGAAGGAGTACCACTTCAGCTTCGTCCCCATGCGGGTCGAGGCGGTGGACTGGCTCATCGACCGCGGGGTGAAGCTCTTCGGGATGGATCAGATCACCATCGACGTGATCCCCGGCTACGACCTCCCCCACATGCACATGCGCAAGCGCTACTCCATGCACATGGAGAACCTGCGGAACCTGGGGCGGATCCCGCGCCCCCGCTTCCGGTTCGCGGGATTTCCCATCAAGTGGTCGGGCGGGCCCTGCTCCCCCATCCGCGCGATGGCGATCGTGGAAGGGGAGACCCCATGAGCCGGCGCCTGTTCGACCTCTCCCACGAGGTGCCCAAGGTCCCCACCTTCGCGGCAGGAGAAACTTTCGGCCGGGGTGCGGTGCTCGCCTACAGCGACCTGGCCGAGACCAAGCTCGCCCAGACCTCGCTCCTCGCCTTCAGCGACCACGTCTCCACCCACATCGACGCCCCGGCGCATTTTCACCCCGGGGGCAAGACCATCGACGAGATGCCCCCCGAGCTGTTCGTCGAGGCTCCCGCCCTCTGGCTCGATTGCTCGACGAAGGGGCCGGGGGAGGCCATCGAGCCGGCGGAGCTGGAGCGGGCGTCCGAAGGCGCGGCGGGGGGCATCTCGCCGGGCGAGGCGGTGCTCCTCTACACGGGCTGCTCCCGCCGCTGGGGGAGGCCCGACTACCGACGCTCCCTCCGCCCCGTGGCGCCCGCCTCGGTCGAGTGGCTCCTGGGCCGGGGGGTGAGGCTCTTCGGTGTGGACGGGCCCGAGATCGACAGCGACCCCATCGGATGGCCCGCCCACAAGCTGCTCCGCCGCCACGAGTTCTACATCATCGAGAACCTGGCGCTCTGGCCCGCCGTGGCCGAGCTCCCCCGCCGCTTCCTCCTCATCGCCATGCCCCTCGCCCTCAAGGGCGCCACCGCCGCCCCCGCGCGCGTCGTGGCCGCGGCGGAATAGGGATCGGGGAAGGATTCACTCCCCCGCCCATTCGAGGATCTCGAACCCGCCGAGCCGGTCCACGATGTAGTAGAGCCCGTCGGGGGCCTGGAAGACGTCGTTGCTCTGGGCGACCTCGTGCCCCTTCCCGGGCAGGGGGATGTAGAAGCCCAGCTCCTCGACCCGCCAGGGGTCCGAGATGTCGATCATCCGCAGGCCGCCCGCGAACCACGTCACGGCGAAGCGCGTCTGCTCCCCGTAGATCTGCTCCTGGGGCTGGTGGCAGCCGTACCAGCACTTGGGGTCGTAGGGCTCGTCGTCCCGCCGCGCGCGGTAGGTGGCGATGGGGATCGGCTTCGTCTCCTCCGTGATGTCCACCACCCAGAGGAAGGAGTTGGGAACCGGCGAGAGGCGGTCGGCCACCTCCTCGTCGTTCACGAGGAGGATCTTCCGCCCCTTGATCTCGTAAGGAAGCGGCAGGGCCGTGTGGGTGGGGCAGGCGTAGGGGGGGCTCCAGTCCTGGTGGACGATGGGCCTGGGCTTCGCGAGGTCGGTGATGTCGTGGATGTACCAGCCGTGGTGCCACCAGCCGCTGTAGAGCCGGTTCCCGAGCCTGAGCGGGTGGTGGCACCGCACCCGCCGGCCCTCGGGCAGGGGCTCCTCGCCCCCGCCCACCCACTGGCCGGGCACCCACCAGAGGGAGACGTACTCGGGCTTCTCCGGGTTCTTGAGGTCGAGGATGCCCATGATGTTGCCCACGTAGCCCTCGGGCGCGGGGGAGCCGTAGCAATAGCGGCCGTCGAAGGTGAAGCGGTGGTAGCCCCACTCGCCGGCCTCCACGAAGGCGATCTCGCGCGGCCTCTTGCGGTCCGAGATGTCGAAGACCTTGAGCCCGCCCCGGGGCGTCTCGGGCCCCTCGTAGAAGCGGAACTTCTCGTGGTTGACGAGCATCAAGTCCCCATCCACCCGCACCTTGTGGGAGTGGATGTTGGGGGGGACACGGAGCTGGCTGACCACCTTGGGGTTCCTCCGATCCGAGATGTCCAGGACGGTGGTGCCGTCGGGCGGGCGCATGTGGGCGATGTAGGCGTATTCCCCCTCGACCACGACCTGCCCCGCGCCCGGAAGATCGAGCCGCGCGACCTGCCTGAACCCTTTGCTCACCCCGAACGGGCCGTATTTCGCCATGCTCTGCCCTCTACATGGATGGAGAAAGAAGGGGGCGGCGCCTACGCGCCGATGCGGAAGAGGCGGGCCGCCGTCTCCCCGAAGATCATCCGCCTGTCCGCCTCGCTCAGTCCCGGGCAGGCGTCGATGGTGGCGGCGCTCTGGCGCATGTTCTCCCCCCCGAAGAAGGGATCGTCGCTCCCGTAGAGGATCCGGTCCGCGCCCACGAGCTTCGCGGCGTAGGCGAGCGGCTCCGGCCGGTAGCTGATCGCGTCGAAGTAGAGCCGGGCGAAGTGGTCGGCCGGATCCCCCCACTCCCACTCCCCGGCGAACATCTTGTAGCCCACGCTGAGGCGCCCCCAGAGGAAGGGAAGGGTCCCCCCCAGATGGGCGAGCATCACCTTGAGCCCCGGGAGCCGGGGCAGGATGCCGCTCAGGACGAGCCGGGAGGCCGCCAGCGTCGTGTCCATGACGAAGCCCAGCGTGACGTCCAGCCGGTAGTCGCGCAGGCGGACTCCCTCCGGGCCGGGGCGGGGAATGGGATGCAGGAAGATGGGGAGGTCCATCCGGGCCACCCCCTCGTAGAAGGGGAGGAGGTCTTCCGCGTCCACCTCCTTCGCGCCGATCGCGGTGGGGATCATCACGCCGCGGACGTTGTGCTCGCGGAGGGCGCGCTCGAGTTCCCGGACGGCCAGGGCCGCGTCCTGGAGAGGGACCGCCGCCAGCGCCACGAACTTGCCGGGGTGGCGGCGCACCACGGCGGCCAGCTCGTCGTTGAAGGCCTGGCAAAGCTCCAGGGCCAGCTCGGCCCCCGCCCAATACACCATGGGGGGAGCCATGGAGAGGATCTGCACGTCCACCTTGGACTGCGCCATCTGCTTCAGCCGAACGTCCACGTCGTAGAAGTCGGGCGTGAAGGTGTAGAACTCCCTGCCCCCCGCGTAAAAGACGCGGTCCGCCCCCGGCCTCGGGCGGCGGACCTGGATCGCGTACTTGTCCCCCTGCGCCTCGATGAGGCGGATGAAGCGGTCGGGGTAGAGGTGCGCGTGGGCGTCGATCCGCATGATCATCCCGCTCCTAGCGGAACCCTATTCCCGTGTCAACGCTCGGTACACGTTTCGCACGTTCCAGGGCATCCACTCCCGGTAGCGGGGGGTGGTCTCCCGGCCGGGGAGGGCGACAGCCCCGGCCGCCTCGTCCTCGGTGAGGCCCCGCGCGAGGGCGTCGACGACGGCGCCGCGCAGCGCCTCGAGCATGTCCCGGAACTCCCGCACCTCGCTCAGCGTCGCGGGGGGGCCGTGGCCCGGGACCACCGTCCGGGCGTCCAGCCCCGACACCCTCCCCAGCGCCTCGATCCAGCCGGCGATGTCCCCGTCCCCCAGCCACGGGAAGCGGCCCACGAAGAGGAGGTCCCCGACGAAGACGATCCCATCCTCGGGGAGGTGGACGGTGATGTCCCCGTCGCAATGGGCGGGGCCCCAGTACTGAAGGACGACCCTCCGCCCCGGCGGGTGAAAGGTGAACCTGTCGGCGAAGGTGAGGGTCGGTGGGGCCGGGGAGACCGAGGCGTACTCGGCCTCCCCGATGCGGCGCCTGAACCACTCCCACGCCGGGTCGCCCGCGGGGATCAGTTCGTGGGTGTTCGGGCCGAAGAGGAAGGAGATCCGCCTCCCGAAATCGGTGAAGGCGCAGCCCGCGCCGCCGTCCGGACCGAAGAGCTCGCGGAACTACTCCAAGGTCTTCTCGTGCGCGAGGATGGGGGCGTCCTTCGAGAAGACGCAGCTCCCCGCCGCGTGGTCGAGGTGGTAGTGGGTGAGGACGAGGCAGCGGAAGGGTTTCGGGGAGAGGGCCTCGAGGGAGGAGCGGAACCGCCGGGCCAGCGGAAGGTGCTGCTGGGCGTCGATGACGAGAAGCCCCTCGGGCGTCTCGATGGCGCCTGCGTTCGAGTCTCCTCCGGCCCCGAGGAAGGCGTGGACTCCCTCGGCGAGCCTCACGAGCCGCGCCTTATCCGAGCCCATGCGCCTTCCTGCGGGAGGGGAAGATTTCTGACAAGGGCACGACGAGCGCCGATGCGGTTGCGTTCTCGTCATTGAGGCGAGCCGGCCCGCCTGCCAGCCGGGCACCCTCGAAGTCTGCCCGAATTTGCGATCAAAAGCCAATCGCCTCTTTATAAAAACCTCCGGGGAGGATTGTCGCGCCCGGGCCCGCCCCGCCCGAGCGGAGGACGCCCGCCCGTTGCCCGAGAGGGCCCCCCGGGGGAAAATGCCCCGCGGGAGAGAGGGCATGGAAAAACCCGACTTCGTCTGGGAGAACCTCAGGCCCGGCATGGCCATCGGGGAGCGGGATCTCACCCTCACCCCCCAGATGGTGGCGGCCCACTGCGAGGCCACCGGCGCCGACCGCGCCTTGTACCGCGACGCGCCCCTCCTGGGCGCCCCCGTCGCCCCCCCGATGATCTTCATCAACGATCTCCTCGCCATCTGTGACGAGAACTTCAGGCGCTTCGGCACCATCCACGCCAAGCTTTCCTGGCGCTTCCACCGCCCGGCGCGGGTGGGCGAGAGGGTCCACCAGAAGGCCGCGGTGAAGGACCTCTACATCAAGCGGGGGAAGGGATGGATCGAGAGCGAGCTCGTCGTCACCGGGGAGGACGGCGCGGTCATCTGCACCTCCCTCCACACCTCGGTCCTGAGCCTCACCCGGGAGCACGGAGGGGGAGCGTGAGCCGGGAGCTGCCCTCCCCCGCGGATCTCGAGATCGGGGACGAGCTGCCGCCCCTCCTCCGCCGGATGGGCTGGGAGGAGATCCGCAAGTTCAACCGCTACGCGACCGGCGGAAGAGACACCCAGAACATCCACACGGACGATGAGACGGCGCGTCGCGCCGGACTCCCCCGCGCCGTCGCGACCGGGCGCCACCCGGTCGCCTTCCTCGCGGAGCGGATGGTGGATCTCTTCGGGACGGGGTTTCTCTTTGGGGGCGAGATCGACGTCTCCTTCCTCAAGCCCATCTTCCCGGGCGACACGCTCGAAGTCACCGGCAGGGTGCGGGGGAAATCCGAGGAGAACGGAAAGACCCGCCTCGTGCTCGAGGTGGCGCTGCTCAACCAGGAGGGAGCGCCCGTCACGGCCGGGACGGCGAGCGGCCTGATCGAGGGATAGTGCCGGGGGGGGCCTCATCCGCTCTCTCAGGGAGGAGAAGAGCCGGAGCGGCTCCTGCGGAGGCGCCCGCCCCTTACAATCCGGCCCGAAAGTGCTATATTAGGAGAAACATGGAGATCTCTGACGGCAGCGAGCTCAGCGCCAAGCGGTCACCCGGACCCCTCGCGGCGAGCCGGCCCCAACGCCGCTTGGAAACCCCCTCGCCATGAAACCTTCCCCGAGATTCGCTCCCGCTGAACCGCACGCCGCCGCGAGGCCGCCCCACCGCGCCGCGATGGCCAACGGGGATCCCCAAGAAGGGGCGCCCCCCCAGGCGCTGCCAGCGCGGCGCCGGAGGGATGAGGGGGGACCGCCTTGGAGATGCCGGTGAAACTCCCCTCCCTCTTCCGGCCGGCGCCCCTCGCCAAGCTGGCCGGCGTCGCGTGTGTCCTGATGCTCTCTCTCGCCGGCGGCCACATCTCCGTCAGCGTGATGAAAAACCTGATGACCAAGACCGAGGCCGACCGCCTAGCGGAGCACTTCCACCTCGCCGCGAAAAGACTCCTCCTCCCGGAGGTACTCGCCGATCCCTTCTCTCCCGGGGCTTCCGCGGCGTTCCGCGAGCTCGCCCGCCACCCGATGCTCACCGAGATCGAGAACCTGCGCGTCCTCAAGGTGTGGAATGCCGAGGGAGCAATCGTCTGGCCCCCGGCTCCGACCGGAGCGCTCCCCGGCGAGGCCGTCCCGCGGGAGGCGCTGGCGGGCCGCATCGTCTTCCAATGGGTGGCCGCCCCCCACGGCCCGCCGGGAGAGGGAGGGGATCCCTCCTCCCCCCTGCTGGAAACTTTCGTCCCGATCGCCGGGGAGGGAGGGCGGCCCGCCCTGATCTTCGAGATCTACTCCCAGCCCCGGCTTCTCGTCGAACAGCTCGACGCCTACCGGTTCCGAATCTGGGCGATGAGCGGGCTGCTGGGGCTCGCGGGGCTCGTGAGCCTGTTCGGCATCCTGCGGTTTGTGACGCGCCTTCATGAAAATGCGGCCGCGCATGCCACGCGCACGGAGGTCGCCAGGGAGATCGCCCGCGCGCTGAGCTCCACGCTGGAGCCGGGCGACCTTTTCCGCACCATCCTCCGCGAGATCCGGCGCGCCGTGCCCTGCGAGGGATGCGCGGTCGCCACCCTGGACCGGGAGACCATGCGGTTTCGCTTCTGGCACACCGAGTGGGATCTCCCGGTGGAGCCCCCCGAAAAAGAACATGCCTGGGGCTCCCCCCTGGACCGCGAGGTCTATGAAGGGAAGCGATCGCTGAACCTTCCCGACATCCGCGGCGTCTCCTCCCGCCGGGCGCAGCAGTTGGCGAAAGCCGGATACCGGAGCGCCCTGTTCGTCCCCATCCTCCAGGACGATCGGTGCATCGCCCACCTGTTCCTGGCGAGCACCCGGCTGGGCGCCTTCGGCCGGGATCAGGAGGCGCTCCTCGGCTCGATCGCCAACTACCTGGGCCCCGCCATCCGGAACGCCTCCCTCTACCGCACGGCCGAGGAGAGATCCTCTCGCCTGGAGATCGTCGGCGAGATCGCCAAGGCGGTCGGGTCGGCCCTGGAGCCGGAGGAGGTCTTCCGCACCATCGCGCGAGAAATCCGCAAGGCCATCCCGTGCGAGCGGTGCGTGATCGCGAGCGTGGATCGCGAAACCAACAGATACATCGACCTGCACATCGAATCGGACATCGAGGTCGAGCCGCGCCAGGGGCATTACGACGAGAGGAACACTTGGTGGGACCGCGAGATCTACGAGGCGAAGCGGCCCGTGAACATCCCCGACATCCGCGGGATCCCGAGCCGCCGCGCCCAGCGACTGGCCGAGGTGGGCTTCCGCAGCGCACTGGCGGCGCCGATCCTGCAGGACGATCGGTGCATCGCCCACCTCTCCATGGCCAGCACCCGCGTTGGAGGCTTCTCGGCCGAGGATGAAGCATTGATCACCTTGATCGCCGGCCATCTGGGCACCGCCATCCGCAACGCCACCCTCTACCACACGGCCGAGGAGAGGGCCTCGCGCCTCGCCGTCCTGAACAAGGTGAACCGGAAGATCACGGAGAACCTGGACGTCGCCGAGGTGCTGGAGAGCATCGCCCGGGCGGCCGTGGCGCTCCTCCGGGCGGACCACGCGCGCATCTTCATCCGGGACGAAAAGAAAGATGAGCTGCTCCTTCAGGCCGCCCACGGGAGGACGCCCCCCCCGCCCGGCCGGGCGGCGGCCCTCCAATCCGGCGAGAGCCTCACAGGCTGGGTTCTCGCGACCGGCGAGCCGGCGATCGTTGGCGACGTTCAGGAGGATCCGCGCTGGAAGGCGATGCCCTGGGAATGGGTGCCCCAGGAGGAGATCCGCTCGCTCGTCTGCCAGCCGCTCTGGCACGGCGGGAGGGTCACCGGAATCATCAACGGAATTTCGGCGAGGAGGGGCGCATTCACCCGGGAGGACCTCGCCCTCCTCGGCGCCCTGGCCTCTCAGGCGGCTGTTGCCATCGAGAAGGCGCGGCTGTTCACGGAGACCCGCGAGCGCGCCGACCGGCTGGAGATCGCGGGCGAGATCGCGAAAGCCGTGGGGTCGGCCCTGGAGCCGGAGGAGGTCTTCCGCACCATCGCCCGCGAGATCCGCCGCGCCGTCCCCTGCGAGCGGTGCGTGATCGCAAGCGTGGACAAGGCCTCTCTTCGGTTCCACTACTGGCACACGGAATCGGACATCCAAATCGAGGAAGCCGGGCTGGACGAGGACCTCGCCCGGTGGCTGATCCAAAACCTGTATGAGCCGAACCGCCCCCTTCACTACGCGGACAACCGCACGAGCCCCGTCGCGCAGGGCCGCCTTCTGGCGAAGGCTGGTCTCCAGAGCACGCTGTTTGTCCCCATCCCCAGCGACGGCCAATGCATCGCCCATCTCGCCCTCTCGAGCGTCCGCCCAGACGCCTTCACGCCCCAGAACGAGCGGCTGCTCACCTCGACCGCCGGCCACCTGGGCACCGCCATCCGCAACGCCACCCTCTACCACACGGCCGAGGAGCGCGCCTCGCGCCTGGCCAGCCTGAACGCCCTCATCCAGAAGATCACGGAGAGCCTCTCCCTGGACGAGACGCTGGGGAGCATCGTCCGCGCCGCCGCCGCCCTGCTCCGGGGGGACAACTCGCACATCTTCCTCCTCGACGAGGAGTCGAACCGGCTCATCCTGCGGGCCTCGCACGGCACAGCCCCCGCCCGCCAGGGGGGGGCGTTTTCCCTTGCGCCCGGGGAGGGAATGGCGGGAGAGGTATTCCTGACGGGCGAGGCGGCCATCCTGGCCGACGTCGAGGGGGACCCCCGCTGGCTCGCGCCGGAGTGGGCCCGCGAAAACGAGATCCGCTCCACCATCCTCCAGCCTCTGCGCCAGGGCGACCGGATCACCGGCGTGATCAACTGCTTCTCGCGAAAGCGCAATTTCTTCACCCAGGCGGACCTGGAGCTCCTGGGCGTCTTCGCCTCCCACGCCGCCATCGCGGTCCAGAACGCCAGGCTCCACCAGGAGGAGAAGCGCAGCCGGGAATTCCTCAAAAGCGTGGTGGGGGACACCTCCGACCCCATCGTCATCATGAAATTGGACCGGACCATCATCCTCTGGAACTCCGGCGCCGAGGCCCTCTACGGGTACACCGAGGCGGAGGCGCTCGGCCGGAGCGTGGAATTCGTCATCCCCGACCGGGAGCGCGACGTTGTCGAAAAAGCCCTTTCCAGGGTATTGATCGAGGGATCCCCCCTCACGTTCGAGACGCAGCGCCGGAGGAAGGACGCCACCCTGGTTTCCGTGAGCGCCACGCTATCGCCGGTCAAGGACGAGGCGGGCGGCCTCGTCGCCATTGCCGCGATCTACAAGGATCTCTCGGAGCGCAAGCGGGCGGAGGAGGAACTGCAGAAGGCCAAGGCCCAGGCCGAGGCCGCAAACCGGGCCAAGAGCGAGTTCCTCTCGAATTTGAACCACGAACTCCGCTCCCCGCTGAGCGCCGTCATCGGATTCAGCGACATCATCCTGATGGAGTCGAAGGATCGGGAAACCCACCGGCTCGTGAAAAGGATCCGCGAGGCGGGCGGCTACCTGCTGCGCCTCATCGAGGACCTCCTCGATCTCGACCGGATCGAAAGCGGAAAGATGCGCCTCGATCTGCAGACGGTTTCCATCAACCGCCTCGTGAGCGCCGCCCTGGACGCGCGCCGCTCCCATCTCCCAAGGGACTTCACCGTGGAGAGCGCCGTCGACGAGGACTGCGGCCTCGTCACGTGCGATCCGACGCGCATCCACCAAGTCCTCACGAACCTCCTCGACAACGCCATCAAATACTCGCCGAAGGGGGGGACCATCCGGGTCCGCGCGGAGCGGCATCCCGGAGAGATCTGGGTCTCCGTGCAGGACGAAGGAATGGGGATCGATCCGGAAGAGGAGAAGATCATCTTCGAGCGCTTCCGTCAACTCGAGGCCGGCCATACGCGGAGGGCCGGGGGGCTGGGCATCGGGCTCAGCCTCGTGAAACACCTCCTGGCGCTGCACGGAGGCCGCATCTGGGTGAAGAGCGAAAAAGGGCGGGGCAGCACCTTCATCTTCGCCCTCCCCCGGGCCGCCGAGGCGGGCTCCCCCGGGCCCGGAGAAGGCGCCGATCCCTGGGCGGGCGGGACCGTCCTCGTGGTGGATGACGAGGAGCAACACCACGCCCACCTGAAACTGCTCATGCGGAGCGCCTCGCGCGTCATCGCGGCCTACAACGGAGAGGAGGGCGTCGAGGCCGCCCGGAGGGAGCGGCCCGACCTCATCCTGATGGATCTCAGGATGCCGGTCATGGACGGGTTTGAGGCCATCGCGCGCCTGAAGGCCCCCCCCGAAACCCGCAACATCCCCGTCGTGGTGGTGTCCGCCAACCCCGAGAAGAGCAGCAGGGAGCGCTGCTTCCGGCTGGGGGCGGGGGGCTTCGTCCCGAAGCCGGTCGACCCCGCGGTCTTCCGGGGGGAGATCGAGCGGGCGCTGGCCAAGGCAGTCGTCGAGAGCTGATCCGGCGCGCCCCCGCCCTTCCACCGAGTGGCGAAACCCGGAGGAGGCCCCCGCCGATGAAGGCGATGACCCTGAAGGCATTCGGGAAACCGCTCGCCTGGGAGGAGGTGCCCGAGCCCAGGCCCGGCCCCCGCGAGGCCCTGGTCGAGGCGCGGGCGAACGGCCTTTGCGCCACCGACCTGAAGATCGTGGACGGCCTCGTCCGCTCGGCGAAGCTCCCCCTCCTGCTCGGCCACGAGAGCGCGGGCGTCGTGCGCGAGGTGGGCGAGGAGGTGGAGGCGGTCCGCCCGGGCGACCGGGTGGTCATGGTGTGCAAGCAGACCTGCGGCCGCTGCCGCATGTGCCGGGCGGGCCACGAGGAGATGTGCCTCCACTCCCCGGGGCGCCTGGGGATCGAGCTCGACGGGGGCTTCGGCCAGCTCGTGGCCGTCCCCGAGCGCAACCTGGTGAAGGTGGGCCCCGGCGTCTCCCTCGAGGCGGCCTCCCTCATCGGCGGCACCCTGGCCTCCCCCCTCCACGCCATCCGCATGGCGCGGGTCGAGCTCGGCGAGACGGCCGCCCTCTTCGGGCTGGGGGGCCTCGGGCTTCACGCCCTCCAGATCCTCCGCCACCTGGGGGCGAACGTGATCGGGGTGGACGTGAAGGAGGAGAAGCTCCAAAAGGCGCGCGAGCTCGGCGCCTCGCACACCGTCAACGCCGCCCGGACCGATCCCGTCCGGGCCGTCCTCGAGGCCACGGAGGGGCTGGGCGCCGACGTGGCGCTCGAGATCGTGGGGGGCGCCGCCGTTCCCCCCGTCCTCCAGCAGTGCCTGGACCTCCTGCGGCCGGGAGGCCGCCTGGTCATCCTGGGCTACCACTACGGCCAGACGGTGCCGCTGGACCCGGCGAAGCTCGTCTACAAGTGGGCGCAGATCATCGCCTCCCACAACCACTCCGTGCAGGACGTGGCCGACGCCGCGAGCCTCGTGAGCGACGGCCGCGTGCGCGCCGTCATCTCCGGGACCGCCCCCATGCGGGAGGCGAACGACGCCCTCGCCCAGCTGCGGGCGGGCGACCCGGTGGGGCGCATCGTCCTCCAGTGGT
>CAYMWZ010000042.1:13884-15070 GCA_964394385.1 uncultured Nitrospinaceae bacterium
CCCGCCGCCTTCCTCCCCCGCGGGCATCTGTGCCATACTCATCCCTCGCGAGGCCCCCGGGGCCGCCGGCCCTTCCCGATCCGATCGAGCGCAGCCCACCCCGCAGCGGAGGAGCACGATGGGGCACCGAACCGAAACCGACAGCATGGGCGAGATCCAGGTCCCCGACGACAGGTACTGGGGCGCCCAGACGGCCCGCTCGCTCATCCACTTCAACATCGGAGGCGACATCTTCCCCCGCGAGATGATCCGGGCCATGGGGATCCTCAAGAAGGCCGCCGCCCTCGCCAACCGGGAGCTGGGCGCCCTCCCCGAGGAGAAGGTGCGCCTCATCGTCCAGGCGGCCGAGGAGGTGATCGAGGGCAAGCTCGACGACCACTTCCCGCTCCGGGTGTGGCAGACGGGGAGCGGCACCCAGACCAACATGAACGCCAACGAGGTCATCTCCAACCGCGCCATCGAGCTGGCGGGGGGCAAGATGGGCTCCAAGAAGCCCATCCACCCCAACGACGACGTGAACAAGGCCCAGTCCTCGAACGACACCTTCCCGACCGCCATGCACATCGCCGCCGCCGAGCAGATCACCCGGCGCCTCCTCCCCGCCATCGAGCGCCTGCGCAAGACCCTGGCGGCCAAATCGGAGGCCTTCAAGGACATCATCAAGATCGGCCGCACCCACCTGATGGACGCCGTCCCCCTGACCCTGGGGCAGGAGTTCTCGGGCTACGCGGCCCAGCTGGAGAACGCCATCGGGCGGATCCGGCTCTCCCTCGAGGGCCTCCACGACCTGGCGCTCGGCGGGACGGCCGTGGGCACGGGGCTCAACACCCACCCCAAGTTCTCGGAGAAGGCCTGCGCCCACATCGCCAAGATCTCGGGCCTCCCCTTCCGCTCCGCGCCCAACAAGTTCGAGGCCCTGGCCGCCCACGACGCCATCGTCTTCGCCTCGGGCGCGCTCAAGGCGCTCGCCGCCGCCCTCATGAAGATCGCCAACGACATCCGCTGGCTGGCCTCCGGGCCCCGCTGCGGCATCGGGGAGCTCTCCATCCCCGAGAACGAGCCCGGCAGCTCCATCATGCCCGGCAAGGTCAACCCCACGCAGAGCGAGGCCATGACCATGGCCTGCGCCCAGTTGATGAGGAACGACGTGGCCGTCAGCATCGGAGGCGCGTCCGGCAACTTCGAG
>CAYMWZ010000043.1:0-14947 GCA_964394385.1 uncultured Nitrospinaceae bacterium
GGCTTCTACGCCCGCCTGGGGGCTCTCCTCAACATCCCGATCATGGCCGGGGCCGTCTTTCTGGTGCATTTCAAGCAGGGGTTTTTCATGACGTGGATCGTCGTTGACGCGGCCAGAGGGCGCGCCATCGCCGGGGGCTACGAATATTCTCTCTTCTTGTTGATCGCCACCGTGGCCGTTCTGTTTTTGGGGAGCGGCCCCCTGGTCCTTCGCTTCCCCTCGAGGCGGCCGGCCCCGATCTCGCTGGACTGAGCCCCCCTCTCCGCGCTCCGAAACGCCGGGCCAAGCGCCCAGGGCCCCGGGGGTCTCCCCGGGGCCTTTCATTTTCGGGGGAGAGGGGAGGGTTCTCGACAGGGCGGTTCCCGTGTGCTCCAATGAAGGGTGCCCGGAAGGCGGGCGCTTTCCGAGGAGGCCTCCCCGATGACCGCCGTTTCGGCCGTGGCGACGGCCCCCCTCGCGCGGTTCGTCCAGGCCCTGGAGTTTCTCTGCGAGCAGGGCTTCCGGGGGCGGGAGTTCGTCCGGGCGGCCGAGCCCGCCATGCGGCGGCTCCTCGCCGAGGGGGATTTCCTGCCGGAGGAGGCGAAGCGCCCCTCCGAGGGGCGCTACGCCCGCCACCTCCTCCACCGCGACGCGCAGGACCGCTTCGTCGTGGCCGCCATGGTGTGGAAGCCGGGCCAGGGAACCCCCATCCACGATCACGACGGCACCTGGGGGATGCTCGGCATGCTGCAAGGGGGCCTCGAGGTCGTGAATTACTACGCCGAGGGTGCCGAGCTCGCCGCCGGGGCGGTTCCCCTGAGGAGCGATCCGCCTCACGCCCCCCGCGCCCGCCACCCCGACTGCGTGTGCGCCTGCGCCGACATCCACCAGGTCGCCAACAAGCGGGAGGAGACCGCCGTCTCGATCCACGTCTACCCCCGCGACCTGGAAAAGTGTCATGTTTTCAACCCCCTTGCCGGGGAGGGCGGCCGCTTTGAAGCGCGGACGGTCTCGCTCTCCTACTCCGACCGGGGGCCTTCCTAACCCCTTCCGGCCCCGCGCCCGGTCCTCTTCTCCAATGGCCGTTCGTCCCCCATGGCGCGCCCGGCCCGGCGCATGACCGCCGTTGAGGAGGAGGCTTTCATGGGCGGAGGAGGAAGCTGGCGCACCGGCTTTGAGACGGTCTCCGACTTCCGCATGTTCTACCGGGACTGGCGCCCCGCCGGCGGGGAGTCCCGCCCTCCCGTCGTCGCCCTCCACGGCTCCCTCACCCAGAGCGCCATGTGGATCGCCGCGGCCGAGGGGGTGGCCGGCGCGCGCTTCATCTGCCCCGACCAGCGCGGCTACGGGTTGAGCGAGGATCCCGGCGGCGGGGACGCGGCGGCGGACTTCGCCCGCGACGCCGTGGGCCTGGCCAACGTCCTGAGGCTCGACCGCTTCACCGTCATGGGCCACTCCTTCGCCTGCGCCATCGCCCTCGAGGTGGCGCGCGTGGATGCCGGGCGCGTAGCGGCCGCCGTCCTGGTGGACCCCACCGTCCGGGACGCGGGAGAGCGGAGACGGAACCTCGAGGTCTCCGCCGAGCGGCCCGGCCGCTTCGCCTCCCTCAAGGAGGCCGCCCGCTTCTTCCGCGAGAGCGAGGAGGGGGAGTGGCCTCCGGCGCAGCTCGCGCGCTTCGTCCGGGACGTCATGGTGCGCGAAGGGGAGGGAAGATCCTTCCGGATGCCCTTCGCCAAGGAGCGCCTCCTGCGCCTGCGCGCCTTTCAGGCCTCCTCCGGGAGCGACTACGACCCGCTGGCCAAGGCGGGGTCGGTCGAGTGCCCGGTCCTCATCATCCGGGGGGGCCTGAGCCGCCGCTTCTCCGCGGAGGCGGAGAGGCGCCTGCGCGGCGCCTTCCCCAACGGCGCGAGGGCCGTCCTCTGCCCCAGGTCGGGCCATTTCCCGACGGTCAGCGAGGGGAAGCTCTTCCAGGGCGAGTTGAGAAAGTTTCTCGCCCGGGCGAAGTGAGGGGCCGCGATGCGCGTCGTGATCGTGGGGGGAGGCGAGGTCGGCACCCATCTGGCCGAGCGGCTCTCGCTCCAGGGATGGGACCTCGTCCTCATCGAGAGCGATCCGGCCGTCAAGGCCCGGATCGAGGGGATGCTCGACGTCCTCGCTCTCCACGGCAGCGGGACCGAGCCGGCCGACCTGGAGCGGGCCGGCATCCGGGAGGCCAAGGTCTTCCTCAGCGTGACCTCGCACGATGAGGTCAACATCGTCGCCTGCCAGCTCGCCCGCCTCTACGGGGTTCCCGAGTGCATCGCGCGGGTGAGCAGCGAGGGCCTGAGCCAGGAGAGCCTGGGCCTCGCGGAGCGCCTCGGCATCAGCATGTTCATCGGGCCCAACCGCAGCGTGGCCCAGGAGATCGTCCGCATCATCTTGAGCCCCACGGCGGCCGGGGTGGCGGATTTCTTCGGCGGCCAGCTTCGCCTTCTGGCCTTCGTCCTCAAGGCCGGCGGCCCCGCCGCCGGCCGCACGTTGCGCGATCTGCGCCAGGAGGCCGGATCGCCCGCCTTCATCCTCGCCGCCGTCCAGCGGGAAGGGAGGACGTTCGTCCCCACGGGGGGGACCCGCCTCGAGGCGGAGGACCACCTCTACCTCCTCGGGGCGGCCGAGGAGACCGAGGCCATCGCCGAGCGCTTCGGCGCCCACAAGGTGAAGGGCCACCACGTGGTCGTCGTGGGCGGGGGGCGCGTGGGAGCCGACGTGGCGCGGTTTTTGTCGGGATTTGGCTTCGCGGTCAAGCTCATCGAGCGCAACCCGGACCGCTGCAAGGAGCTGGCGGCGAAGCTGCCGGGGATCCTGGTCCTCCAGGGGGACGGGGTGGACTCGCGCCTCTTCGAGGAGGAGAACCTCGGCCGGGCGGACATCTTCGTGACGGCCACGGACGATGAGGCCGCCAACCTGGTCAGCGCCACCCTCGGGAAGCGCATGGGGGCCGGCAAGGCCATCGCCCTCATCAAGCGGGGGGACATGTTCGCTCCCGCCTACTCCCTCGGGGTGGACGTGGCGGTGAACGCGCGCCTGGCCGTGGCGGACCGGATCCTCCGCCACCTCCAGCGCGACCGCATCCTCTCCATGTTCACCTTCCCGGGGGAGGACGTCGAGGCGTTCGAGTTCGTCGTCAAGGATCGGCGGGGCGTGACCGGGACGGCGCTCAACCGGCTCACCCTGCCCGAGGGCGTCCTGGTCGGGGCCATCCAGCGCGACGGCAAGGTGCGCCTCCCCACGGGCGACACCGAGCTCCACGCGGGGGACAAGATCATCCTCTTCGCCCGCTCGGCCGACCACGGCCGGGTGGAGAAGCTCTTCCTGGACTGATCGCGACCGGCGGGGAGCCAGCCGATGCGGGCCGTCTTGAAGGCGATGGGGGCGATCCTCCTGGCCCTCGCGGCGGCGATGCTCATCCCCATCCCGGTGGCGCTCCTCACGCCCGGCGAGGAGTGGACCGCCTTCTTCCTCGCCGCCCTCGCGTCGGCCTCTGCGGGGGGTGTCCTCTTGCTGTTCTCCCACGCCGCGGGGGACGTGACGCTCCGGGGGAGCTTCGTCCTGGTCTCGCTGGCCTGGTTCGCCTGCGGTCTCTTCGGGGCGCTCCCCTTCTGGCTGCACGGCGCGACCCCCTCCTTCACGGACGCCTTCTTCGAGAGCGTCTCGGGCTTCACCACCACGGGGGCCACGATCCTCCCGGCCCGGGCCGTCGGCGACCTGCCGAAGGGGCTCCACCTCTGGCGCGCCCTCATCCAGTGGCTGGGCGGGATGGGCATCATCGTGCTCTCGGTGGCCATCCTGCCGGCCATGCAGGCGGGGGGGTACAAGGTCTTCCAGGCCGAGATGACGGGGCTCGGGAAGGAGCGGCTGATGCCGCGCATCCGCGAGACGGCGAAGGTCCTCTGGGGGGTCTATTTGCTCATCACGGCGCTGGAGGCGGCGCTCCTCTGGGCGGGGGGGATGCCCCTCTTCGACGCCGTCCTCCACAGCCTGACCACCCTGGCGACGGGGGGCTTCTCCAACCGGGGGGGGAGCGTGGGGGAGTACGGGAGCCTCTACGTCGAGCTCGTGATCGTGGTCTTCATGTTCCTCTCGGGCGCCAATTTCGTGCTCCACTACCGCGCCCTGAGCGGCCGCCGCCTCGGGGGATACCTGCGCGACGAGGAGTTCCGCTTCTATGCGCTCATCACGGCGGGGGCGTTCCTCATCGTGGCGGCGAACCTCTGGTGGGCGGGGGGGGCGGAGCCGGGGGCTGCCCTGCGCCAGTCGCTCTTCCAGACGGTTTCCATCCTCACGACGACCGGCTACGCGACGGCGGATTTCGGCGCCTGGCCCGCCCTCTCCCAGTTCGTCCTCTTGGTGCTCATGTTCATGGGGGGCTGCGGGGGTTCCACGGGCGGGGCGATGAAGCAGGTGCGGTTCCTCCTCCTCTACAGGAGCGCCCGGGCCCAGCTGCGCAAGAGCCTCCACCCCCAGGCGGTCATCCCGGTCCACCTGAACGAGCACGTGGTGGGGGAGGACGTCCTGAACCGGGTCCAGGCTTTCTTCGCCCTCTACCTGGGGGTGTCGGCGTTCCTGGTGGCGTTGTGCGCCGCCTTCGGCATGGATATCATTAGCGCCGTCTCGGCGGTGGCGGCCACGGTGGGGAACGTGGGGCCGGGCCTCGGGAGCGTGGGCCCGGCCTTCGACTACGGCGCGCTCCCCGGGGCGGTCAAGTGGGCCCTCGCGGCGGGGATGATCGTGGGCCGCCTCGAGGTGTTCACCGTCCTGGTGCTCCTGAACCCGGCCTTCTGGACCCGCTGGGGGTAGGCGCCCCCGGCGCGAGGAGGAGCGTTGTCGAAGGTCTATCCCGGCTCGGCCGCGGCGGTGGCCGACATCCCCTCGGGGGCCACCCTCTTGATCGGGGGCTTCGGCATCTGCGGGATGCCCCACAACCTGTGCAAGGCGCTCGCCGAGCGGAGGGACGCGGGCGGCTTCCGCCTGGTGAGCAACGCGGGGGGGATGGACGGCTGGGGGGTGGGCCTCCTCTTCGAGACCCGGAAGGTGCGCGCCATGGTGGCCAGCCGGGTGGGGCCGGCCTGCAAGGCCTACGAGGCCCAGGCCCTGGCCGGGGAGATCGAGCTCGAGCTCAACCCGCAGGGCACGCTCGCCGAGCGCATCCGGGCGGGGGGGGCGGGCATCGGGGGGTTCTTCACCCCCACCGGGGCGGGCACCGTGGTCGCCGAGGGCAAGGAGTCGCGCCTGATCGGGGGCCGGGAGCACATCTTCGAGACGCCCATCCGGGGGGACGTGGCCCTCGTCAAGGCGTGGCGGGCGGACGAGCAGGGGAACCTCCTCTACCGGATGAGCGCGCGCAACTTCAACCCGGCCATGGCGATGGCGGCGGACTTGACCATCGCCGAGGTGGAGGAGGTCGTCCCGGTCGGGTCGCTCGATCCGGACCAGGTCCACACCCCGGGGATCTTCGTCCACCGCGTGGTGGTGGGCGAGGACCCCGGGAAGCCCATCGAGATCCGCACCGTCCGCCCCCGGGCGGGCGCGTAGGAGGAGAACATGGCCCTCAAGCGGGAGGAGATCGCCCGCCGGGCGGCCCTGGAGGTCCCCCGCGGGGCCTACGTGAACCTCGGCCTGGGGATCCCCACCCTGGTGAGCAACTTCATCCCGCCCGGGCACGGGGTCACCATCCACTCCGAGAACGGCATCCTGGGGGTGGGGCCCTATCCCCTCGAGGGGGAGGAGGACCCCGACCTCGTCAACGCGAGCAAGGAGACCGTCACCCTCCTCCCCGGGGCGGCCTTCTTCGACAGCGCGGACTCCTTCGCCATGGTGCGCGGCGGCCACGTCGACGTCACCGTCCTGGGGGCGATGGAGGTCGCCGCGAACGGGGACCTCGCCAACTGGGCCGTGCCGGGCAAGATGCTCTCCGGCATGGGCGGCGCGATGGACCTGGTCGCGGGCGCCAGGAGGGTGATCGTCACCATGGAGCACGTCTCCAAGCGCGGGGAGCCCAAGATCGTCGAGCGGTGCACCCTCCCCCTGACCGGCCGCGGCGTGGTGGACTTGATCGTGACCGACCTCGCCCTCATCTCGGTGGAGCGGGAGGGGCTCCTCCTGCGCGAGCTGGCCCCGGGGGTGAGCGAGCGCGAGGTCCGCGAGAGGACCGCCGCCCCCCTGCGCGCCGCCCCCGGCCTGCGCGAGATGTTCGCCGCGGCCTGAGGGCGCTCGCCGCTCCCCTGCGCCCCCCCGATGATCGACCTCGAGCGATACTCCCGCGAGTACTGGGGCCTCCTGCGCCGCCACGCCTACCGCCTGACGGGGAGCCTCCTCGACGCCGAGGACGTGGTGCAGGAGACCATGCTGCGCGCCATCGAGATGGGCCCGGCCCTCGAGAACGTGGAGGACCACCCCGAGTGGCTCCACATCGCGGCGACCGAGGCGGCCCTCCCCTTCATGCGCGGCCACCGCCCCCTCTCCCTCGACGTCCTGGAGCTCCCCGACCTCGTCCAGACCCCGGGCCCCGGCGAGGCCGAACCCCCCGAGGGCGGGGAGGAGAGCGGCTGGCCGGGCGTCTCGATGGACTTCCTCTTCCCCCTCCTCTACATGACCCCCGAGCAGCGGGCCGTCCTCGTCCTGCGGGACGCCCTCGAGGACGGCGACCGGATCGCGGCGGCGGCCCTGGGCGTGACGCTTCCCGAGGTGTTCCGCCTGGCCGGCGAGGCCGAGGCGCGCCGCGCCGAGGTCAGGCGCCGCTGGGGGCGGCACGTGCCCTTCGCCCCCCTCCGGGACGACGAGGCCTCCGCCCGCACCTTCGCCCGCTTCATCGAGGCCCTCCAGATGCGGGACCGCGCCCTCCTCCAGGGCCTCCTCCTCAAGGATGCCGAGATGGTGCTGCGCGACGAGCGCGAGAGCGGGCAGGACTTCGTCGCCGCCGTCCTCGCGGACTTCGTCGCCTCCCTCGGGGAGCGGCTCGACTTCGCCCCCGTCTGGCTGAACGGCTGCCGGGGCGCCCTGGTGCGCTGCTGGCGGGGGAGGCGCTCGGAGTGGCTGCGCTGCGCGGCGGCCCTCGTCCTCTGCGAGGGGAGGCAGGTGCGCACCCTCAAGTGGGAGCTCGACGGCCACATCCTCCGGAGCATCCGGTCCCCCGAACCGGGGTAGGGGCGATCGGCCGGTCGCCCCTACTCCCTTCCGGGATTCCGGGGGGGCGCGTTTTTCTCCCTGAAACTCCCGGAAGACCCCGGAAGGGGGATGGGGGTTTTTCGCCCCGCCCGGCCGTTTCTCCTCGGCGCCCCTCCTCATCCGCGACGCCTCCCTCCGCCCGGAGCGCCCTTGTCCCTGTAGGGGCGGGTTTCAAACCCGCCCCTACAAGGATGCGTGCTGGGATCGCATGGGCATCGGCTGGCCCCCCTGCGGACCGCCCCCCTCGCCACCCTTGGTAAGGGGGGGAGGGGTCCCCACGGGTGAATGTAGGCTCGGGGGCCAAAAAGGCACTGACGGGAATTGCGGGCAGGTGCGCGGCGGGGGAAAAAACCTACATCTGCGGCGTGGTTTCCAGGAGGTAGGCCTGGGCGGCGGCGAGGCCGGCGCCGACGTTGACCTTGGCGCCGAAGGTCTTGAGGCTCATCTCGACCCCGGCGATGGCGCCCAGGATCTCGAGCTCGTTCACGCTCCCGAGATGCCCGATGCGGAAGACCTTTCCTTTCACGTCGCTGAGGCCCACGCCTAAGGCGAGGTCCAGGCTCCTTTGGGCGTGGGCGATGTAGGCGTCCGAGTCCCCCCCGTCGGGCATGAGGACGGCGGTCAGGGTGTTCGAGCGCTCGGCGGGCCGCCTGGCGAGGAGCTTGAGGCCCATCGCCTCGACCGCCCTGCGCGTCGCCTCGGCCAGACGGGCGTGGCGGCGGAAGACGTTGGGGAGGCCCTCCTCGGAGATCATGGCGAGGCTCTCCCGGAGGCCGAAGAGGATGAGGGTGGCCGGGGTGTAGGGGAACTCGCCGCGCCGGTTGCGCTCGAGCATCGGCCGCCAGTCCCAGGCGAAGCGCGGCGAGCGGGCGCCCTCGCCCGCCCGGATGGCCCGCTCGCTCACGGCGAGGACCCCCGTCCCCGGGGGGGTCATCAGGCCCTTTTGCGTTCCGGCCAGGGCCACGTCCACCCGCCACTCGTCGAAGCGGAAGTCGATGCTGGCGAGGGAGCTCACCACGTCCACCAGAAGGAGCGCCGGGTGGCCCGCCCGGTCCAGGGCCCCCCGCAGCCGGGCCACGTCGCTCGTCACCCCCGTCGAGGTCTCGTTGTGGACGGCGAGGACGGCCTTGATCTCGTGCTTCTTGTCCGCGCGCAGGCGCTCCTCGGCGCGATCGGCCGGGACCCCCTCCCCGTAGGGGAGCTCGACCGTCTCGACCTCTATGCCGAAGGCCCTCGCCGTCTGGCAGAAGAGGCGGCTGAAGTGGCCGTTCACGAAGCCCAGGGCGCGGTCCCCGGGGGAGAGGGTGTTCACGATCGAGGCCTCCCAGGCGCCCGTCCCCGAGCCCGGGTAGAGGACGATGCTCCCCCGCCGGGTCTGGAAGACGCCCTTCAGCCCATCCAGCACCTCGGCGACCAGTTGCGCGAAGCGGGGCCCGCGGTGGTCGATGATGGGCTGCGCCATGGCCCGCACCACGCGGTCCGGGATGGGGGTGGGCCCGGGGATCTGCAAGAAGGACCTTCCCGGCATCAGGGGCCTCTTCGCGGAAAGGAAAGGACGAATCACAACTGTACGGGAAGAATATCCGTGAACGGGGGCGGGGTCGAGCCGCGAAGCCCCTCGCTGGCCGGCAGGGGGTCAGGCGGCGCGGATGGGACGGATGTTCTTCTCGATCTCCGGCCACGCCTCCCGCTTGGCCACCTTGAGCGAATAGCGCATCTGCAGGTTCATCCAAAACTCGGGCGTCGACCCGAAATACTTGGCCAGGCGCAGGGCGGTCTCGGCCGTGATGCCCTGGCGTCCGCGCACGATGGCGTTGACGCGGGCGAGGGGTACGTCGATGTCCCGGGAGAGCTTGTTCTGGCTCACGCCGAGGGGCTTCATGAACTCCTCCAGGAGGATTTCTCCGGGGTGGATCGGTTCCAGGGTCTTGGGCATCGCCTCGTTCTCCTGATGGGCTCCGTTAGTGGTAGTCCACGATTTCCACGTCGTGGGCGTCCCCACCCTTCCATCGGAAGCAGATCCGCCATTGATCGTTGATGCGGATGCTGTGCTGCCCGGCACGGTCGCCCTTCAGGGCCTCCAGCCGGTTGCCTGGGGGGAGCCGCAGTTCTTCCAATTTCTCCGCAGCGTCGAGAATCTCCAGCTTCCGCCTCGCGGTCCGCTCGATGGCCTGGAACCGCCTGCTCGGCAGGTCGTTGTAGAGCCTCTCCGTCTCCCGGCAGCGGAAGCTGACGATCATAATTTAGGGTATTCATATTTTATGAATATGTCAAGGGGAATGAACGTCTTTGGCGGGGCGCATCCTGCGGAGCATCTGGGCGGTGGGAGCCGAAAGAGAATGGGCAGCCAAGGGGGGTTTACCCCCCTACCCCTTGGCCGCTCAATTTGGGGGTTGTTGGTGTCGTGCCGCTTGCGCAGCCGCGGCTTCCAGTATGGGTCATCGATGTCGTCGGGTGGGATCAGGCCAGGAAAGAGTGCCATCAGTAGCCAGCCGAACAGAGCGAGGATGGCAATGGGCCACGCGATTACAGCGAGGATTACCATCAATGGGATATAGAAGACTGCGGGAAACTGTAATAGCCACAGCGAGATGATGCTCACCCAAAACAGACACCAAACGGCAACGCGCCACAGAGCCCACAGGATGCCAGCGACGATGAGGATGCCGATAATCAATAAAACGACATGATCGGTGCTCATCTTGCTGCCGTATCAGCCCCCCAGCCTCCTCCGCTTCTTCACGCGCTCCTCGCAGGGGGTGGCGGCCTCGTTGCCGAGCCAGAGGTCCCAGGCGCCGTGGTGGCCGACGTCCACCCCCTCGGCCTGGGCCCTCTGCTGGAGGGCGCTCTGGAGGGCGTCGAAGAAGGGCGACTCCATGAGATCGAGGTTCTCCGCCAGGTGGCGGTGGAGGACGCGGTAGACGAGCTTCATGTCTTCGAGCGAGGCGTCGAAGCGGAAGGCTTTGCCGTGCGCGGTGAAGGCCATCTCATCCCTTCCTTTCGGTGCGTTCGGGGATGGGCGTTTGCGCCCACTCGCGGGGGGCATTCTAGCGGATCGCCCCCCCCGGCGAAACCGCCGGAGGAGGCGATAGGAAGGGCCGGGGGCCCGGAATTGCGCATGGGGCCGGGCCCCCGGCTTGGGGGGGGGTCGCCGAAGCGGGTCAGTTGAGGCAGACCTGCTTCAATTCCTTCAGGTGGTCGAGCACGTGGCCCGTCCCCCGCACGACGGCGGTGAGGGGGTCCTTGACGCGGTAGATGGGGAGCCCCGTCTCCTGGTGGAGGCGGGCCCCCAGCCCCTTGAGGAGCGAGCCTCCGCCGGCCAGGACGATCCCCCGCCGCTGGATGTCGGCCGCCAGCTCGGGGCTGGTCTTTCCCAGGGCCTTGCGGATCGCCTCGACGATGGCCCTGACGGGGCTGTCGAGGGAGCCGCGCACCATCTCGTCGGTGAGCTTCACGACGCGGGGGATGCCGGTCGCCACGTCGCTGCCCGAGACCTCGGTCTCCATCGGCTCGGCCAGGGGGGCGGCGGAGCCGATCTCGATCTTCACCCGCTCGGCCTCGAAGGGCCCGACGGCCAGGCCGTGCTCCCGGCGGAGGTGGCGCTGGATGCACTCGTCCATGGCGTCCCCGGCCATGCGGAGGGACTCCGAGTAGGCGACGGCGTACTGGGAGATGACGGCGACCTCGGTGGTCCCCCCGCCGATGTCCACCACCATCGAGCCCGACACCTCGTGGATGGGGAGCCGGCTCCCGATGGCGGCGGCCATGGGCTCCTCGATCAGGTGGACCTTGCCCGCGCCGCACTGGGAGGCCGAGTCGATGACGGCCTTCATCTCGACGCTCGTGATGCCCGAGGGCACGCACACCATCATGGTGGGGCGGCCGAAGGATTTGCGCGGGAGGGTGGAGCGGATGAAGTGCTTGATCATGGCCTTGGTCACGTCGAAGTCGGCGATGACGCCGTCCTTCATGGGCCGGATGGTGCGGATGCCCTCGGGGGTCCGGCCGTACATCTCCTTGGCCCGCTTGCCCACGGCGAGCACCGCCCCCCCGTTGCGGGAGTTCAGGGCCACGACGGAGGGCTCGTCCAGGACGATGCCCCCCTCCTTCGTATAGATGAGGGTGTTCGCGGTGCCGAGGTCCATGGCGAGCCGCGGCCCCCAGAGCGTCCGGAGCCTGTTGAGCAGCGACATCGGTTCATCCCCCCCCGTGGAAGCACAGCTGGTTCACCCCCGCCGCTCGCGCCGCGGCGAGCGCCCGGAGGGAGGCCGCGAAGAGGGCCTCGGGCTCCCGCGCGTCCTCCGGGAAGCAGGCCACGCCGACCGAGGCCGTCATCTGGAGGTTGCGGCCCCCGGCCCGGCAGGGACTCTCGTTGATGGTCTGGATGAGGTGCTCGGCGGCCGCCTCGGCGTACTCCTGCGAGGAGCCGCCCAGGAGGAGGAGGAACCGCGACCCCTCGTGGCGCGCCAGGATGTCCCCGCCCTTGGCCGCCGGGGCGAGGAGCCGGTGGAGGTGGAGGGCCACCTCCTCCCCGGCCGTGGGGTCGAGCACCTCTCCCTCCTCCTCCAGGCTGTCCGGGGCGATGCTCAGGAGGGCGAGCTGGCGCCCCCGCCGGCCCGCCTCGCGGAGGATCTCGCCGAGGCGGGCGCGCAGGTGGGCCAAGTTGCGGCCGCCGGTGAGGGGGTCGACCTCGGCGTGCCGCCGCCAGCGCCGCTCGGCGCGCAGCCGGGCGATCGCGTCCGCCGCGGGGGCGGCGAGGATCTCGGCCCGCTTGAGAGAGGCCAGGTCGAACTGGCCCCGCCGCCTGCCCGTGAAGCCCAGGACGCCCAGCACCTCGCCCCCCGCACTGAGCGGGAGCGCCATGGCCGAGCGCGCCCCCGGGGAGGGCTCGTCCGGGTGGAAGAGGGCCTGGTCCCTGAGGTCGGGCAGGCGGAGCGGCTCGCCCTTCTTGAGGACGTAGCCCACCACGCTCGAGCGCTCGCTCGCGGAGACCCCGCCCAGGAAGAGCTCGCCGAAGCCCGAGGTGCGCACCAGGCGGGGGGTGCCTGCTTCCTCGTCCCGGAGGACGAGGAAGCAGGCGTCGAAGGGGAGCAATTCGCGCGGCACCAGGCAGACCGCGTTCAGCAGCTGGTCCTCGCTCTCGCATGCGCGCAGGGAGGCCAGGTACCCGCCGTAGGCGCCGAGGTCGATGGAGCGCCGCTCCATCTGCGCCGTGGTCAGGGCGCAGTCCACCAGGTAGGCGAATTGTTGGGCGAACCCCGCGAGGATTTTCTGGGACTTGGAGGTGAAGCACCAGCTTTTCTTGCTGTCGATGGCGAGGGCGCCCTTGGTGAGGGAGGAGGGCAGGGGCGCGGCCATGAAGGATTTGATGTCCTCGTTGCGGCTGTAGTAGCCGAGGACGATGGTGTCCTTGTCGAACTGGTTGACGCTCAGGGGCTCGTTGTTCTCGAGCACCCAGCCGAGGAAGCCCTGGCCGCTCTGGACGGCGGCGTCGGGGAGGATGTGGGGGCTCAGGCTGTGGAAGGTGGTCAGCTGGAAGGCCCGGCGGCGCTTGTTCTCCAGGAAGAGGCAGGCCGAGTGGGCCTCGGTGACGTTGCTCACCAGGGTGATCAGGGAGAACAAATCCCGTTCGAGGTTCGGCACGAACCACCCAACCTGGCGGATGGGGAACGGGGCGAATCTTAGAGGGGGGGGAAATAAAACTCAAGTAGTTTTTTAAGTCATCATTGTAACTAATTGATTTTTAATGATTTTCTAAGCAAAAAAAATTTTCCTCTCCGGGCGGGCATCAAGCCGTTTGTGCATTTGGCTATATAAGCCATTGAAAATAAATGTATTGTACGTGTCCAACCGTCGGCTCAGAAACCTGGCCCAGGCCCGGGGCTCAGGGGCGGTCCCCGCCCTTTTGCCGCTTGGCCAGGGGATCGCGCCGGCTCACGATGGAGCGGCTGAACAGCTTGGCGAGCTCCCGGGCGAAGGCCCCGGCGTCGGGGAGGAGGCGGAGGCCGGGGACGGGGCCTCGGGCCTGCGGGCCGATGGCCCAGGCGGGCTTGCCGGCCGCGCGGGCGGCGGCGAGATGGGAGGCATCCGGCGGGCCGAGGAAGAGGAGGGCGTCCGCGCGCCGCGCGACCGCCTCCGGGAGCTCCGCGCGAGAGGCCGCCGGCTCCGTCTCGTGGAAGAGAGCGGGAGGAGGCGCGGGCGATCCCTCGGGGAAGAGGCCCGCGAGGTGCCTCCCCCCGGCCCCGCGGTAGCTCTCGGCGGCCAGGATGGCCGGGCCGCCCGATGCGGGGAGGAGGAGCGCGTGGCCGCCTGCGGCGATGTAGCGCCCCGCCTGGGCGAGCGCCTCGCGCTCCCCCTCGGAGGGGGTCTCTCCGCCGGTCCAGATGAGCGCCAGGAGCATCGTGCGTCGCCCTCCTTACGAGTAGTACCGCCTGCGCAGCTCCTCGAGGCTGAACGCCTTCGAGCGGATGAGGGCGAGGAGGCCCGCCTCGCGCTCGGCCACCCTCCCCGCCGCCCCCGGCACCTCGGCCGCGATCTCGCGCGGGATGACGAGGGCCCCGTTCGCGTCCGCGTGGAGGAGGTCGCCCGGGAGGACCGCCATCCCCCCGACCGAGACGGGGCGGTTCACCTCCGCCACCCGGACGTCCCCCCGGGAGACCGTCACCCCCGCGGCCCAGGTCTTGAAGCCGGCCGCGCGCATGGCGTCGAGGTCCCGCACCACCCCGTCCAGGACGACCCCCTCCGCCCCCAGGCGCTTGAAGAGATTCGCCATGATCTCGCCCCAGAAGCAGGCCGAGAGCGGCCGGGGGCCCACGTCCTGCTGGACGAGGATGCAGGGCCTGGGGGCCCCCTCGACGGCCTCGTAGAGGCGCAGGCGGGAGGCGTGGTCCCGCCTCTCCCCGGGGGCCCACTCGCCCGTGGTGAAGGTGACGGCGTAGCCGAGCGCCGCGCCCAGGTCGGGGAACATGCACTTGACGCGCGCGTCGGCGTGGCCGAGGGAGCGCGGGCGGACGCCGAAGGACTCGATCGCGTTCGAGACGGTGGGCGTGTCGAGGGCGCGGAGCTGCTGGAGCGTCTCTTGGCTGAGCATTCCCTCTCCTTCTCAGGGGAGCGGGCGGGGGGCCGCCCCGCCCCGCATCCGGGCCTGCCAGTCCCGCATGGCGGCGCGGGTGGTGTCGAAGGCGAGCTGGTCGAAGGGGATCTCCCCCGGCCCCACCAGGCGGACGGCGGTGCTCTCGTCCAGGGGGCGCGGCTCCCCGGCCGTGATCTCGGCCAAGTAGACGACCAGGACGGTGGGGTTCTCGGGGAAGGAGTACACCCCCAGGAGGGGCCCCACCCGGACCTCGATCCCGGCCTCCTCCCGGGCCGCCGCCTCGGGCACGACCTCCCCCCGGTTGACGAAGCCGCCGGGGAAGGTCCACAGGCCCCGTCCGGGGTCGTGCTTGCGCTGGAGGATGAGGGCCTTCCCCTCCCGCGTCGGGATGACGCCGGCCGCCAGCTTGGGGTCGAGGAAGTGGACGTGGCCGCAGCCGGGCCGCGAGCAGCACAGCTGCATCGAGCCGTCCCCCTCCGTCCAGGCGCGGTGGAGGAGGGCCGCCCCGCAGACCACGCAGAAGCGGACCCGGCCCCCCAGGTGGGGATGGGCCTGGGGCGGGCGGTCGGTCACGGCGCGCTCCGCTCGCCCTTCAAAGGAAGAATCTCTCGGCGCCGGGCTGGCAGAAGGGGTTGGCCGCCGCCTCCCGGCCGATGGTGGTCTCGGGGCCGT
>CAYMWZ010000044.1:0-5738 GCA_964394385.1 uncultured Nitrospinaceae bacterium
CCTCCGCCCCGCGGCCGCCTGCTTGGCCGGGGCCCGCTTCGCGGCGGCCTTCTTCGCGGGGGCCTTGGCGGGCGGCGGCCCCTTGGCCGCGGCCTTGGGCGGCGGGGGCGGGGCGGGCTTCTTCGCCGGCTCGGGCTTGGGGAACTTGGGCTTGCGCCGGCCGGTCATCATCTTGAAGGCGTAGCCCACCACGGTCTCGCCCGACTCGCGGACCTCCATCTCCTGGAGGACGAGCTCGACCGAGGTGCCGGGCACGAGGAGGTCCCGGAACCCCTCCCAGCCGATGAGCGGGGAGTTAATCTTGATGCCTTCCTCGAGCAGGATGACGGCCGAGGCCCGCTCCTGGCTCTCCGAGGAGCGCGTCACGTTGGCCGAGAGGATCCTCCCCCTGCCGCTCAGCCGGACCTCGCTCGTGCTCCGGGGGCAGACGGGGTTGTCGCAGGTGGGCTTGGCGCCCGTCTTGGGGAAGAAGTACTCCTCGCACTCCTTGCACACCGAGCCGATGAGCTTGGGCTTCTCGCGGGGGCTGTCGGGGATCGTGAACACATCCCGCATGAAGGGGACGACGCTCTTCTTCGAGCCGGGGACGAAGAGGGCGGCCTTTTTGGCGACAGTTCTCATGAAGCGCCCTGGCCGGGGGAGGGAAAAAGAAAAGCGAATATGCTGGGGCCCCGATGACGAAAAGCGCCTGAAATTCCCCGATTTCAGGCTGTCTCGTTCCGGGCGCGAACCCTAGCAAGGGGGGGCGTAGGGTGTCAAGCTCCGCCTTCCGGGCCGGCCTCCGGGGCGCGGCCCCGGGGGGGCCGCTCGGCCTGGCGGTCGGCGCGGCTCAGCTTCTGGCGCAGGAGCTCCAGTCGGCGGCGGTTCGCCTCGCCGCGGAGGGAGACCTCCTGCAGCTTGGCGAGCATCTGCTTGGAGGCGCGGACGGTGGAATCCCGCTCGTCGCGCAGCAGGTGATTCACTTCCTTCAGCAGGCCCAGAAGCTCCTTCATGCGGACCCTCCCCGGATTCTCTCCAGCAGCTGTTCCCGGACGATGCCGACGAAAATGTCCAGCGGCCGCCCCGACCGCGGCTCGATGGTCAGGTGAAGCTCCCCGCCGTCCGGGCTCGCCGCCGCGAAATAGCCGTGCCTCTCGGGCAGGAAGGCCTCGGCGTACTCCCGGAACCGCTCGGCCGAGAAGCGCGGGTAGGCCTCCCGCAGCGAATTGAGCGGGAACGTGGCGCGCACCCGGCCCCGCTCGAGCGCGAGGGAGAGGCAGGGAGTCTCGCCCCCGGCCTCCCGCCGGTGGAGGAAGACGACGTTCGAGGGGTCGAGGACGCGCTCCTCGAGGGCGGGCGCGAGCTGCATGAGCTCCTTGCGAAGCTCGACGAAGAGAGCGCCCGCCGCCGCCCTCTCCTCCGCAGGCGCGGGCTCCCTCCCGGAGGGGGCGGGCGCCTGCGCCGCGGAGCGCCGGGCCTCCCCGGCGGCCTCGAGCGCCTTCTGGATCCGCTCCAGCCCCTCGGCGATCCGGTCCAGCCGGCGGCGCACCCCGTAGAGCGCAAAGGGCAGGGCCGCCCAGGCCACCGCCAGGAAGACGAGCAAGGAGGCGAGGAGCAGAACGATCGGATGGGTGAAGAACCCGACGATCGCCTCCAGCGCGCGCTCCCAGCCCACCGGCCAAACGCCCCCGCGAAGAAAGAGGAGCCAATGTACCAAACCCCCCCGCCCGCCACAACGAACGCCGGTCGGCCCTCGCGCCTGCGCGAGGGCGCCCTCCCCGCGAGTGGGAGACGGCGGTTGACCGTCCAAAACAGGCCCCCTTATAGTCCCACCGAAGGATCCCTCCGGGAGAGCCCATGAATCCCTCCAAAAAACCCGACCAAACGGCTCGCCTCCTCCGCCACCTGCCCTCGGTGGATGAGCTGGTGGGCGACCTCCGCCGGGAGGGCGGGGACGGCGCCTCCGACGCGGCCCTCGCCGAGGCCGCCCGCCGGGCCATCGAGAGCCGCAGGCGGCGCCTCCAGGAGGGCGAGCCCCCCGCGGACGGGGAGAGGGAAGGCCCCGCCCTGCGCGAGGCCCTGCGGCGGGAGATCCTCCGCGAGGCCTGCGACATCCTCTCGGCCGACCGCCGGCCCCAACTGCGCCCCGTCATCAACGCGACGGGGATCGTCCTCCACACGAACCTGGGCCGCGCCCCCCTGAGCGAGGCCGCCTGCCGCGCCCTCGTCGAGGTGGCCCGGGGGTACTCCAACCTCGAGTACGACCTCGCGAGCGGGAAGCGGGGCAAGCGGGGGGCCGCGATCGAGGGGCTCCTGCGCCGCCTGACGGGGGCGGAGTCGGCCCTCGTCGTGAACAACAACGCCGCCGCCGTCATGTTCGCGATCCGGGTCATGGCCGAGGGGCGGGAGGTCGTCGTCTCGCGCGGGGAGCTCATCGAGATCGGCGGCTCCTTCCGCATCCCCGACATCATGCGCCAGAGCGGCGCCCGCCTCGTCGAGGTAGGCACGACCAACAAGACGCGCATCGAGGACTACGCGAGCGCCATCGGGCCTGAGACCGCCCTCCTCCTCAAGGCCCACACGAGCAACTTCCGCATCGTGGGCTTCACCGAGGAGGTGCCGCGCGAGCGCCTCGCGGCCCTGGGGCGGGAGCGGGGCATCCCTCTCCTCGAGGACCTGGGGAGCGGCTGCCTCCTGAGCGTCCCCGGCCTGCCGGAGGAGCCCACCGTGGCGGCCTCCGTGGCCGCCGGGGCGGACGTCGTCACCTTCTCGGGCGACAAGCTCCTCGGCGGCCCCCAGGCGGGCATCGTCGTCGGCACCTCCCGCTGGGTGGACCGGATGAGGAGCCACCCCCTGATGCGGGCCCTCAGGCTGGACAAGCTCACCCTCGCGGCTCTCGAGGCGACGCTGCGCGCCTACCTCGACGCCGGGGCCGCCCGGCGCGAGGTGCCGGCCCTCAGGATGCTGGAGGAGGGGCCCGAGAACATCGGGAGGCGGGCCGCCGCCCTCCTCGAGGCGATGGGGGAGGCCGCCCGAGGGCGCCTTGGGGCGGAGATCGCGGAGGCCGTGGGCGGGGGGGGGGGGGGGGCGATGCCCCTGGCCGAGCTCAAGAGCCGGGCGGTGGCCCTCGCGCCCGAGGGCCTCTCGGCCGACGAGTTGGAGGCGAGACTCCGGAGCGGCGACCCCGCCGTCGTCGCCCGGATCCACGAGGACCGGGTGCTGATTGATCTCAGGTGCGTCCGGGAGGATGAGGTCGGCCCCTTGGCCCTCGCCCTCCGCGCCCTGGCGGAGGGCCTTTGACCCCCCACGGCCGGAGGGTGGCCGCCTCCGGCGCCCGACGCGACAACGACGCCCGAAGAGGAGAAGCGCGCCGATGCCCGTGGTCAACTCCGGCGGTGTGGACATCGACTACGAAGTGGTGAACCCGGGGGGGAAGGCGGCGCCCGTCTTCCTCATCAGCGGGCTGGGCGGCGCCCGCTCCTCCTGGGCGAACCAGGTGGGGCCCTTCAGCCGGCGCGGCCCCCTCGTCCTCCACGACCACCGTGGGACGGGAAGGAGCGCCAAGCCCCGGGGCGTCTACAGCGTCCCCGCCATGGCGGAGGACGTGGTCGCCATCATGGACGCCCTCGGCATCGAGCGCGCCCACCTCGTCGGAAGCTCGACCGGAGGCGCCATCATCCAGGTGCTCGCGATCGACCACTCCGGGCGGGTGCGGAGCGCCTCCATCGTGAGCTCCTGGCCCAGGAGCGACGCCTTCTTCATCCGGCAGTTCAACATGCGCAAGCGGGTGCTCCTCGAGATGGGGACCGAGGCCTACACCCGCCTCTCCTCCTTCACGCTGCACAGCCCCAGGTACTTCGCCGAGAACTTCGAGGCGATCGAGAAGAGGGAGGAGGAGCAGATCCGGAGCGCCCCCCCGCCCGAGGTCATGGCCGAGCGCATCGACTGCATCATGGCCCACGACCAGATGGGCCGCCTGGGCCGGATCCGGGCGCCGGTGCTCGTGGCCGTCGCGCGCGACGACGCCGTGACGCCCCTCTACTACTCCCAGCAGCTCGCCCAGGCCATCCCCGGGGCCGAGCTCAAGGTGTTCGAGGAGGGGGGGCACTTCGTCTACCTCGCGCGGGCGGAGGAGTTCAACACCGCCATCCTCGGCTTCATCGGGCACCACGAGCCCTAGCCCCGAAGCGCCATGAAGCACATCGTCATCGGAACGGCGGGGCACATCGACCACGGCAAGACCTCCCTCGTCAAAGTTCTGACCGGGATCGACACCGACCGCCTCAAGGAGGAGAAGGAGCGCGGCATCACCATCGAGCTGGGCTTCGCCCACATGGACCTGGATGGCGTCCGGGCCGGCATCGTGGACGTGCCGGGCCACGAGCGGTTCGTCAAGAACATGCTCGCCGGGGCGGGCGGGATCGACGTCGTGATGCTCGTCGTCGCGGCGGACGAGGGGATCATGCCCCAGACGCGCGAGCACCTCTCCATCTGCCGCCTCCTGGGGGTGCGGGCCGGCCTCATCGCCCTCACCAAGAAAGACCTGGTGGACGCGGACTGGATCGAACTCGTCCGGGACGACCTGGCCGAGTTCGTGAAGGGAACCTTCCTCGAGGGCCAGCCCGTGGTGCCGGTCTCGGCCGCGACCGGGGAGGGCCTCGATGAGCTCCGGGCGGGCCTCCGCCGGATCGCCGAGGCGGCCTCCCCCAAGAGCGACCGGGGCATCTTCCGCCTCCCCATCGACCGGGTGTTCACCATGCGGGGCTTTGGGGTCGTGGTGACCGGGACCCTCTTCAGCGGCCGGCTCCGGATCGGCGAGCGGGTGGAGGTCTACCCCCGGGGCCTCCAGGGGCGCGTGCGCGGCCTCCAGGTCCACGGGGAGGCGGTCGAGGAGGCGGCGGCGGGGCTCAGGACCGCGGTGAACCTCCAGGGCCTGGAGCGCGAACAGATCCTCCGGGGGGACGTGCTGGGGCGCCCCGAGGAGCTTAAGCCCACCTACATGCTGGACGTCCACCTCGAGCACCTCGCCGACGCCCCCCGGCCCTTGAGGACGCGCGATCGGGTGCGCTTCCACGCCGGAACCGCCGAGGTGATGGGCCGCGTTTCCCTGATCGGGCGGGACGCCCTCGAGCCCGGCGGGAGCCTCCACGCCCAGATCCGGCTGGAGGAGCCGGTGGCGGTCCTGCCCCGCGACCGCTTCGTCATCCGCAGCTACTCGCCCATGGTCACGATCGGGGGAGGGGAGGTGCTCGACGTCATGCCCCGCAAGCACCGCAGGCTCCGCGCCTCATCGCTCGAGCACCTGGAGCGGCTGCGCGCCGGGGACGAGACCGAGCGCCTGCGCATCCTCCTGCGCGAGGCCGGCCCCAAGGGCGCGGGCGTGGGCGACCTGACCGGCCGCCTCACCCTCACGCCGGAGGAGATCCGCTCCCGGGTCCAGGCCCTCGCGGAGGCGGGGGCGGCGCGCCTGCTCGACGCGGAGACGGGCCTCGCCCTGACGGCCGAGCACTTCGAGGCGGTCCAGCGCGCCATAACGGATTCCCTCGGGACCTACCACAGGGCCAACCCCCTGCGGCCGGGGGCGCCGCGCGAGGAGGTGCGCAGCAAGGCGGGAGGCGCCAGCGAGCGGGTCTTCGACGCCGCCCTGGCCGAGCTGGCCTCGGCGGGGGGGGTGCGGGAGGAGGGGGCGCTTCTCCGCCTGGCCTCGCACGCCGTCCGCGTGGGCGCCGAGCTGGGAAAGATCAAGGAGAGGCTCGAGG